>DAIODV010000092.1:0-11108 GCA_036746615.1 Mycobacterium sp. | reverse complement strand
AACACCTTCTGCATCATCGCCTTCACCGCCGAGATGTCGGCGCGTACCGCCTGGTAGTCGTTGAATTGGTCGATCTTCCAAGCGGTTTGCAGGGTCAGCAGCCGGAACGCTTCGATCTCCATCCATGAGTCGGCGACCATCTGTTGGACAAGCTGTTTGTCGCCCAGCATGTCACCTTGGGTGTGCCGGGAAACCGCACGCTCGCAGAGCATGTCGAATATCCGTCGAACCAGACCGACCGTGCGCATCGCGTGATGAATGCGGCCGCCGCCCAGGCGAGTCTGCGCGACAACGAAGGCGCCACCCCGCGGTCCAAGCATGTGGTCGGCGGGAACTCGGACGTTCTCGTAGCGCACATAGCCTTCCCGGCCACCGCCACCGAAGGGCTGATAGCCAAGGCCCACGTCGCGTAACACGTTGATGCCTGGCGTTTCACCGGGCACGACGAACATCGAATGGCGCTGGTACGGTGGCGCATCCGGGTCGGTCACCGCCATCACGATCAAGAACGACGCGATAGACGCGAAGGACGAAAACCACTTCTCGCCGTTGATGACCCAATGATCGCCGTCTTGCACTGCGGTGGTGGTGAACACTTTCGGATCCGCGCCGCCCTGCGGCTCGGTCATCGAGAAACACGAGACGATCCGGTTATCCAGCAGTGGCTCAAGGTAACGCGCCTTGAGTTCCGGAGTGCCGTAATGGGCCAAGATTTCGCTGTTACCGGAATCGGGAGCCTGCGAGCCGAACACGATTGGCGCACATTCCGATCGGCCGAGGATCTCGTTGAGCAACGCCAACCTCACCTGGCCGTGTCCCGGGCCGCCCAGATGCGGACCCAAATGAGTGGCCCACAATCCGCGATCCTTGATGATCTGCTGCAGCGGAGGAATCAGTGCTTGGCGGACCGGATCGTTGAGATCGTGAGATTCCTTGACAATCAGATCGATTGGCTCGCATTCGGCGCGGACGAACTCGTCAACCCAGTCCAGTTCTGCGGCCCATTCAGGGTCGGTCGAGAAATCCCAGGCCACCGGTCGTCCTTTCGCTATTCAACTGTTTGATGACCACGCTTGCCGGCGGGCTGCCGCTTCCTCGGTGGCGTGGCTGAGCACTTGGTTGCGGTTCTCGAGCTCGAGGGCGGCGTCTAGTCCCGCAGCGTCGATATTGACTTGCACCGCCCTCTTGGTCAGCTGTACACCCAGCGGTGCGAGTTGCGCTATGTGCGAGGCGATTTCAACGGCCCGGTCGAACAACTGGTCGGCTTCCACCAGCTCGCTGACCAATCCTCGCCGGTCGGCTTCGTCGGCTGAGACCGTGCGCCCCGTCAACATCCAGTCAGCCGCGACGCTGGCGCCGACAATGCGCGGCAAAAAGTAACTCATCCCCATCTCGGCGCCGGACAGGCCCAACAGGATCGCGGCGTTGCCGAATGTCGCTGCGGTCGAGCAGATCCTGATGTCTGCGGCAAGGCACAGCGCTAGGCCGGCGCCGACGCAGGGCCCGTTGACCGCCGCGACCACCGGCTGCGGAATCGCGCGCATCGCCTGCGGAAGTGCGGCCATCGCCTCCTGGAAGCGCAGGCGGTCAGCCGCCGGAGCAGTCGCTTCCGGCACTCCTGGCCCAAAGTCGCGCAGGTCGAGGCCGGAGCAGAACCCGCGGCCCGCGCCGGTTAGCACGACAGCGTGGACTGAGGTGTCGGTGGCCAGGCCGGCCAATGCCTGCTTGAGTTCGGCGAGCATAACGCCGTTGATCGCGTTGAGCCGCTCAGGTCGATTGAGCTGCACCGCCGCCACGCCCGCGCGCGGTGTCTGCACGCTCAAAGTCTCATTCACCGTCAATCGAGCGCCCTTCGTCGCCGGTCCGACCTGCGGCGCCTCGAATGAGACGCGAATTCGCCGGTGAGGAGAATGCTATTCTTCCGCCGCGCGCTCACGCAATCGGGTGCTAGACGAAGTCAGAACCGCCGTCGACGTTCACTGTCGCGCCGGTGACATACCCGTTGCGCCGAGAGGCCAGGTAGGTGGTGATCGACGCAATCTCCGCGGGAAGTCCGGCCCGCCCGAGATCGCATGGCTGATGGAAGTTGTTATCGATCCAGGTCATTACATCGTGCGGGTTCGTCGCGTCGAGACCGTCAGCGGCAAGGACCTCCTTGAGTTGCTCGGTGAAGCTTGCGGTCACGATCGTTCCCGGGCAAACGCAATTCACCAGAATGCCGTCTTTCGCAAGGCTTTTCGACAAGTTCTTGGTGATGCTGGACAGGGCTGCCTTCGACGCTGTGTAGGCGACGATGCGCGGGTTCTGCCGTTGAATCGAATGCGCGGACAGTGTGACGATGCGGGCCCAGTCGGCGGCCCGCAGCATGGGCAATGCCGCGCGAACAGAACGAACCGCCGACATCGTGCCGAGCGTGAACGCGACGTCCCAGTCGGTGTCAGTCATCTCTTCGAAGTACCCGTCACCTGGCCCGATCGTATGAACCAGGCTGTTCAGCTTCCCCCAACGATCGGACACTTCGGAAAAGCCGCTGGAGATGGACACGGGATCGCTCATGTCCACGCTGATGCCGACAGCGTCGGGCGCACCAGCCTTTCGGAGCGAGTCGACCGCGGCGTCCAGAGCTGACCTGCCTCGGGCCATCACGGCGACACTGGCCCCTTCGGTCGCCAGGGTTTGCGCGATCGCAAGTCCCATGCCCTTGCTGCCGCCGGTGACGACGGCTGTCGATCCAGCCAGACCCAGATCCATATGTCACTTCCTACAGTCGGTCGCGCGCAGCGATATCAGCGATCGTTTCGGGCGTCACTCCGAGTCCGCGCAAGCAGAAACGAAGAGTCTGTTGGCGGACCTCTGCGCGTTCGCAATCGCCTGCGGCCCACTGCCGTTCAGTGCTCGCCCACACCGCACCCTGAATGGACTGTGCGTCGGTCACCGGGTCGATCTCGTGGAACAAGCCAGCAATCAGTCCCCGGTGCAGTTGCTCGATGAGGGGCTTGAGCATCTCCTGGTAGGCCGGCTGGATCAGCTCAGGAGCGGCGAACATCTGTGACTGTGCCTCCAACGACATCCGGCGCAGATCGGATTTGATGTTCTCGTCGAACGCGAGGTCGAGGCGCCCGTCGATCCACGCGGCAACCGCCTCGACAGGATTGGCCGCCTTCGCCATTGCTCTTCTGAGCCTGCGCATTTCGACTCGGGCCATCTCCAGAAAGGCCGCGGCGACCACTTCGTCCTTCGATTCGAAATGCCGGTAGAACGCCCGGGTGCTCAGCTCGGCGCGTTCGAGGACAGCGGCGACGCTAAGTCCCCGCACTCCTTGTACACGAAGTGTTTCTGATGCGGCTGCCACGATGGCGCGGCGCACATCGGCGTTTGGCGCAAGCTTGCTTCGCTGCCGCGTACGTGCGCCGGTCATGCCGTTGCATCATAGGCGCGTAGGTAGTCCGCGAACCGCTCGCGAACACCCTCGGGGGTTAGCCCATAGTCCGCCAAATCGTAATCATGCTCGCCACGTGACCCAGGTTGGTGCGCCACGGCCCACTTTTCGATGGAACGGGCGGTGGCGTCGGTGAACGGCAAGCCCAGCGACGCATAGCTTGCGCGCAAGGTGCCTACCGGATCGTCCTGCAAGTCCGCGAAGGCGACATCGGAAAACCGGCTGTCACCAACACGTCTGCGGAAATCCATCGCCCGACGAACAGCCTCCGCCCAGCTGTCGAGCTGCTCGGCGCCCAGCTCGTTGGCGTCGTCACGATCGCTGCTCCAGCTGCGCACGTAGCGAATCAGGCTGCCTACCGAGCCCATCACCTTGGCCGGATCGCGATGGCTCCAGAGGAATTTCGCGTTGGGGTATGCCTCGACGAGCGCGTCCAGGGCGAACATATGCACGGGAGTCTTCAAGTGCCACAACGTCGGTGGGCAATGCCATTGCAGGAGTTTGAGAACCCTCCGATGAAACAGGTAGGTCTCGCGCATGTCGCAGTGCATCAGCCACCCCAGGTAACTCGGGACGCGGACGGCGCCGTCGAAGTGGAATGTGCGAAAGCTCATGCCCATCAGGTCCTGGCATTCGGTCGGAGCCGTCGCCTCGGAGTTATAGAGCGTCTTCATCAACGGAAACATGTCGTTCAGCATTTGTAGGCCTTGTTCGGCCTGGGCGATACGCGGATCGGTGTGTTGGGTCGCGGCCTCCGGCGGCGGCGTGGGCGCCTGCGATTCCCACATCCGCAATGAACGAAACTGCGGATCGGCAGCCACCAACTGGCTCAGCGCCGTGGTCCCAGTGCGGGGCAGCCCTATGACAAAGACCGGGCCTCCCACCACTTGGTCGTCGATTTCGTGGTGCTGTGAGTAGGTGTCCTCGACCTTGAGCCGCTGGATCAGCGCGTTGCTGATCGTGGCGTGCTGAATGATCCGGCCCATCTCGGAGAGCGCGGCCTCGGTGTTCAACGCATCAACGGTGCGTTCCAAACCTTCTCGGTAATAAGGCGACCCGAAGTCGTGCAGACCGGTCGCCGCCCTGGCGCCGTCCTCCAGCTCGTCGGCCGAGAACATCACCGTGTAAATCTTTCGTGCACCGCCTGCCGCCGCCGCTCAAGGACCGACGCGCGCTCCTCGGCGGTGATCCTCGCGGTGTCGGCGGGCAACGCGGAGGCGACCTTGTCCAACGCCACGACCCGAGTGCGTGGCGTCGGCGCTGTGCTGGTACGGACGCAGCGCAGAATCATCGCGCCGTTGCTGAATCCGGCTGTGTCGAGCCAATTCGCTACTCCGGGGTCGCGTTCGCACACCACCACTCGAACCAGCCCGTCGGAATCGACGACGGCTTGATGAGCGTTCAGGCTGGACTGATGGCGGCCGTAGTGAATCGTTTCCCACCACGGATTGCCGAGCGAAAAGCTCCAGTAAACCCCTTGGGGTGGTTCGACTTCGAGGATCAATGCCTCATCAGCGCCGAGTTCCCAACGACCGATCACGGGCTTGTTCTCCGCGGCCGCGCCCATCGCGGTGCGGTCGATCGGGGGCAGAAAGCCGTTCGGCGGCGCCGCTTCACCGAACCGCAAAAAGAATTCGAGATTGTCATGGACGAAATCGCCGAGCGCGACCAGCTGCCGTGACACCACGATGTGCCGGTCAGGGTCGGAGGCGTTGGTTTCCACCGGGTCGCCGATTCGCTCGATTCGCAGCGACGATGGCGTTTCGGTGTCCCAGTCGTAGAAGAAGTGCCGCACCGTCAACGTGGGTTGGCTGCCCTCGATCCGCATCCAGTTCCCGTCGTGCTCCTCTGCGGACAACACCACCTCGAAGTTGCCGTCGGCGTCAATGTCGAACTCGTCGACCAACGCATTCGCTGTCGAGGCAATACCGTTCATCGTCTGTAGCCCCACATAGCGGGCGGTGCCGCGATTACCGAGCAGCCGATAGCTCTCGCCGCCGCGCATCGTGGCACGGGTATACAAGCAGTCCGGACACTCCATCCCCCACGTCACCACGTCGTTGGTACTCGCGCGCTGTACGCACAGGATCGGATCGGGATCAAAACGCAATGCCTCATCGATACCAGCGGCCAACAGCACCAGCAGATGCCGCATACCCGCCGCGAGGTCGATCCGATTTCGGCTTGCGGGATCGGATTTGACGGTCTGTGCCGCATCGTCGAGTTGGCGCATCAGGTGCGACCACGCCGCAGTGACGTCGACGTCGCCGCTAGCCGGCGCCTCGTGGGACGACTCCGCAATTGAGTGCGGCAACCACGCCATCGGTCGCTGCGTAGCGTTCACATCGTCACCGCGCCCTTATCTGAAAACAGCGTTTTCGTTTAATGCTCGACAACAATGCCAGCGAACCGTCGGGACTGTCAATGGCCGATATGCCCCCGAGCCCGGCAACCTGCTGAGAAAACGGGCTTGGCGGTGGATGCTAACTCCCATGGCGAGCAACACCGAGCGTTACCGCGCGGCGCGCGACCGGATATTCGCCATGGCCGACGATGACAGGCTCGCGGGCACATTCGAGTGGCCGGATCTCGTCGGCGCCTTCAATTGGGCCACTGATTGGTTCGACGTGATTGCCCGCGACCCGTCCGTTGCTGACCGCACCGCGCTGCGCATCGTCGAGGAAGATGGCAGCGAATGCAGTGTCAGCTTCGCCGCGCTGGCCGAGCGATCCGACCAAGTGGCGGCGTGGTTGGAGCAACTCGGCGTAGGCAAGGGTGATCGTGTCGTCCTGATGCTGGGCAACCAGATTGAGCTATGGGAGTCCACGCTGGCCGTCGTCAAACTCGGCGCGGTGGTGATGCCGGCGACCGGTGCGCTGGGGCCGTCAGACCTCGCCGATCGCATCACTCGCGGCGAAGCGCGGGCGGTGATCGCCAACGCCGCCGATACCGCCAAGTTCAACGACGTCGGCAGCGGCTACCTCCGGGTCGTCGTGGGCGGTACCGTCGCCGGCTGGCATTGCTACACCGAGTCCGCCGATGTCGTTGCTGCGAAGCCGTTTACGGCACGAACCGCAGTCGACGACCCGATGCTGATCTACTTCACGTCTGGAACGACCAGCAAGCCCAAGCTGGTGACGCATTCTCAGATCAGCTACCCCGTCGGCCATCTGTCGACGATGGCGTGGATCGGCGTGCGACCGGGCGACGTGCACTTGGCGATTAGCTCGCCTGGATGGGCCAAGCACGCGTGGAGTTGCCTATTCGCACCGTGGATCGCCGAGGCGACAATCTTGGTGTACAACTACCGGCGACTGGACGCCGCGGCCCTGCTGAGCCGCCTGCGCCGCGCGGGGGTGACGACGTTCTGCGCGCCACCGACGCTGTGGCGCATGCTCATTCAGGCCGAGCTGGGTACCAGACCCGAAGCGCTGCGCGAGATCGTCGCCGCTGGCGAACCGCTCAATCCCGACGTTATCGCTCAGGTGGAACGTGCGTGGGGGCTGACTATCCGCGACGGCTACGGGCAGACCGAGACCACGCTGTTGATCGGCAACCTTCCGGGCCGCCCGGTCAAGCCCGGCTCGATGGGCCGGCCGCTGCCCGGCGTGCCGATCGTGCTCGTCGACGCGGTCAGCGAAACACCCGCCGACGAGGGCGAGATCTGCCTTGACCTGAGTGCGCGCCCCGTCAATCTGATGACGGGATACCTGCAGGATCCGCAACGCAACGCCGCCGCGATGCCCGGCGGCTACTACCACACCGGCGACATCGCGCGGCGCAACGCCGACGGGACGATCACCTACATCGGCCGCACCGACGACGTGTTCAAATCGTCGGGCTACAAGGTGTCGCCATTCGACTTGGAAAGCGTGCTCATCGAGCATCCCGCGATCGTGGAAGCCGCCGTCGTACCCCAGCCGGATGACACCCGACTGGCGATACCGAAGGCCTACATCGCCCTGGCCGCCGCCTGGCCGGCGAATGCGCAGACGGCGAGGGCGATCATGGAGTATGTGCGAGACCGCGTGGCGCCGCATCTGAGAGTGCGGCGAGTTGAGTTTTGCGAACTGCCCAAGACGATCTCGGGCAAGATCCGCCGGGTGGATCTGCGACGTCGCGAAGAGCGCGCACATGTTGCGGGAACGCAGAATTCGGCGGAGTACCGCTACGAAGACTTGGTGGGCTGAGCGGTGAAATCTTACGATGCCGGGCCGATCAGCCCACCGCTGCTCGAGGAGACGATAGGGGAGAACTTCGAGCGGACGGTCGCGGCGAACCCGAACGTCGAGGCGCTGGTCGACGTTGCTAGTGGCAGGCGTTGGACATACACCCAACTCAACGCCGAGATTGACCTGATCGCACGGGGTTTGATGTCGTTGGATGTCGGGCAAGGCGACCGCGTGGGCGTCTGGTCACCGAACTGCGCCGAGTGGACCATCGTCCAGTACGCGACGGCGAAAATCGGCGCCATTCTCGTCAACATCAATCCCGCATACCGCACACACGAGCTCGGCTATGCCTTGAATCAGTCGGGTGTTCGCACGCTTATCGCGGCGACGGCCTTCAAGAGTTCGGATTACCGATCAATGGTCGGACAGGTGCGTCCTACCGCAGCCGAGTTGCGCGACGTCGTGTTCCTCGACACCGACGGATGGGCCGACTTGCGTGGCCGCGCCGAGCTGATATCGGTGGACGCGTTGCGATCCCGGGTCAGCGTGCTGGACAACCGCCAGCCGATCAACATCCAATACACCTCGGGTACAACGGGTTCCCCGAAGGGTGCGACGTTGTCGCATCGCAATATCCTCAACAACGGGTTCTTCGCCACAGAGCTGCTCAACCTGGGTTCTGGGGACCGGTTGTGCATCCCGGTTCCGTTCTATCACTGCTTCGGGATGGTGCTGGGCAACTTGGGCTGCACCACACATGGCGCCACCATGGTGATCCCGTCTCCGGGGTTTGATGCAGGACGTACCCTGGCCGCGGTGCAGGCTGAACGCTGCACCGGCCTGTACGGCGTGCCCACGATGTTCATCGCGATGCTGGGTCATCCCGATTTCGCAAAGACCGACCTGTCGTCGCTGCGCACCGGCATTATGGCCGGGTCGGTGTGTCCGGTCGAGGTGATGAAACGTTGTGTCGCCGAGATGAATATGACCGAAGTGGCGATCGCCTACGGCATGACCGAGACATCGCCGGCCTCCTGCCAGACGCTGATCGACGACGACCTGGAGCGCCGAACCGCGTCCATCGGACGGGCGCACCCTCATGTGGAGATCAAGATCATCGACCCCGATACCGGCGACACCGTCGAGCGTGGCCAGACCGGCGAGTTCTGCACTCGCGGGTACTCGGTGATGCTGGGCTACTGGCATGACGACGCCAAAACCCGTGATGTGATCGACACCGAGGGGTGGATGCACAGCGGGGACCTTGCCGTCATGCGCGACGACGGATACTGCAATATCGTCGGTCGCCGTAGCGACGTCGTCATCCGTGGCGGGGAGAACGTCTATCCGCGCGAGATCGAAGAATTCTTGATCACCCATCCCGACATCGACGAAGCACAGGTCATCGGCGTCCCAGACCCTGCATACGGCGAAGAGATCTGTGCTTGGATCCGGATGAGGCCGGGACGGCCACCGCTCGATGTGGATGCCGTCCGCAGTTTCGCCGCCGGAAAGGTAGCGCACTACAAGATCCCACGTTACGTGCACGTCGTCGACGAGTTCCCGATGACCGTGACCGGCAAGGTTCGCAAAGTCGAGATGCGCGCGGAAAGTGCGCGGTTATTCGGGCCCAAAGCCCCTGACACAGTGGAGGATACGTGACCAACCTCGAGGTAGCCGATGGTGTGACGGTGATCCGATTCGACCATCCGCCGGTCAACGCACTCGACCTTGACTTGCTCGAGGTCATCATCGCCTCGATGCGAAAGGTCCAAGGCCCCATCGTGCTCACCGGTGCCGGGCGGTGTTTCTCGGCGGGTGTCGACCTGCGCGCGATTGTCGACGGCGGCGCCGAGTACGCCGAGCGCTTCGTTACCGCGCTTTCTGAAGCGTTTCTGGCGGTCTTTGAGCACCCGGCTCCGGTGGTCGCCGCAGTCAACGGGCACGCGATTGCCGGAGGGTGCGTGTTCGCCATGTGCGCCGATATACGACTGATGTCGGCCGGGACGATCGGACTCACCGAGCTTGCCGTCGGCGTGCCGTTCCCGGTGGCTGCGCTCGAAATATGCCGATTCGCGATGGGACCGTCGGTGGCCCGGGCCGCGCTGCAGGCCAAGACGATTGACGCCGAGACCGCATTGGCCAGAGGCTGGGTCGATGCCGTCATCACCGCTGATGAGCTGATTTCTGAGGCGATCGCGACCGCGCGCGAACTCGGTCAGTACGCGCCAGCGGTGTACGCGGCCACCAAACGACAACTGCACCGGCCGGTTCACACCGTGATCGACGCAGGCGCGCAGGTGGATGCCAAGGTGCGGGCCAGTTGGATCACCGAAGAAGCCCGCGGACGCATCGCAGCGTTTGTCGAATCGCTGGCTCGCAACCGCTGAGCTGGCCCACTGTGAGCTTTTGGATCACCGCGCCGGAGGCGGTGCGCGACTTCTACGTGGACCTGGACAACATCAAAGTTGTGCATCCGCTGGTGGTTTCGGTGCAAACCATCTCGCGCAACGAGACCGCCGATGGTTACGTGCAGACCTATCGCGTGCGCGACCGCATCCCGATGGGGAAGCTTGCGCTACGGGTGAGCTACTGGGCCCGGGTTGAGGTCCCAGTACGCGGGGATGTGCACACCGAGGCGCGTCAGTTCCCCGGGGTGCGGTTACGCGGCACGGTGACATTCGAGCCGATCGAGACGGGCACCCGTCTCACCGAACGGCTACGGATCGCAGCTCCGCGTCCGCTCGCCGCTATGACCCAACTTGAAGCGGTCAATGCACACACCGCGATGCTGGCCGGCATCCGACGACATTTTCAGTCCGGGCGATGATCAGTTCTCATCTTCAGGTGGGTCGGGGTCACCACTGAGGAGTTCGTCGGGGTGGTGGGCGTGGTTGATTTGGGGTGGGCGGATGCCGTCGGTCCATGCGAGTCGCCCGCTGTCGGTGACCACTGTGTGTAGTTGGCCGCGGGTTGCCATGGCGTGGTCGCTGCCGCAGCTGAAGTAGAGTTTGTCGGCGTCGGTGCGGCCGCCGCGGGCCCAGTCGGGGGAATGGTGTACCTCGCAGCGATACCCGGGTACTAGGCAGTGGGGGCGGGTGCAGCCGCGGTCGCGGGCGTAGCAGATCAGCCGTTGGTCGGCGGTGGCGACGCGTTTTTGGCGGCCCAAATACAGCGGCCGTTTGGTGTGGTCGTCGAAAACGGCGAGATAGTGGATTGTCTTGGCGGCCATGGCGATCAGGTCCCGCATCGGCAGCCGCGAGCCGCCGCCGGTGAGCGCGGGCGCCGGCATCGGGATCGACGCATCAACGGCCGCTCGTGCGGCTTGATCAAGTTCGGCCAATGTCGTGGTGACGATCGTGGTGACGGGGTGGCCGCGGTGCACGCCGAGCCCCCCGGAGGCGATGGCGGTTTCTAGGCCGAGCTTGAGTGCGTCGTGGCAGCCCTACGGTTTTGATCGTGGTTGGTGGTTCCTCGGCTCCGGGTATTTGGCGTCG
>DAIODV010000091.1:4802-11260 GCA_036746615.1 Mycobacterium sp. | reverse complement strand
GACCGCGACCGCTTCGAGGATCGCGGTGATCTGCGGCGCCCCGACGCCGGCGACGACGCGGGTGGTGCAGATCGAGCCGGGGCCCACACCGACTTTGACTGCATCGGCGCCGGCCTCGACCAGCGCCGCAGCCGCGGACCTGGTGGCGACGTTGCCGCCGACTACCTCTATCCGATCGCCCACCTCGGCCTTGAGCTTGCCGACCATGTCAAGCACCAGCCGGTTGTGGGCGTGCGCGGTGTCGACAACCAGGACGTCAACCCCGGCGTCGACCAGAGTCATGGACCGCACCCAGGCGTCGTCGCCGATTCCGACGGCGGCCCCGACCAGCAGCCGGCCGTCGCTGTCCTTGGTGGCCAGCGGGTGCTGTTCGGTCTTGACGAAGTCCTTGACGGTGATCAGCCCGGTCAGCCGGCCGTGACCGTCGACAACTGGCAGCTTCTCGATCTTGTGGCGGCGAAGCAGGCCCAGGGCCGCGTCGGCGCTGACGCCTTCTTGGGCAGTGATCAATGGGGCCTTGGTCATCACCTCGGCGACCGACTTGGACTGGTCGACCTCGAAGCGCATGTCGCGGTTGGTGATGATGCCAACCAGCGAACCGGAACCGTCGACCACCGGCAGCCCGGAGATCCGAAACTTCGCGCACATCGCGTCGACTTCGGCCAGCGTGTTGTCCGGCCGGCAGGTGACGGGATCGGTGACCATGCCGGCCTCGGACCGCTTCACCATCTCGACCTGGCCGGCCTGCTCGCTCACCGAGAGGTTGCGGTGCAGCACGCCCATGCCGCCGGCGCGGGCCATCGCGATCGCCATCCGCGACTCGGTGACGGTGTCCATCGCCGAGCTGACCAACGGCACCTTGAGCCGAATCTTCTTGGTGAGCTGGCTAGAAGTGTCCGCGTTGGCGGGCACCACATCAGAGGCCGCCGGCAGCAGCAGGACGTCGTCGAAGGTCAGTCCCAGCATCGCGACCTTGTGCGGGTCGTCGCCGCCGGTGGGTACCGGGTCGTCAGGCAGGCCACCGACGCGGACGTATGGCTCGACAATCAGATCGCCGCTGCCTTCAAGACGGGACAAGCCAGATGACATCGCGGGGCCCTCCCATGCGCATGCGGAGTGAGGACTTCATCCTATCGGCTCGATCCGACCTGACGACGACGCGCGCCGTTGGTTGGCTGGTCTGCGGGTGTAGCGCTGGCGTGATGCCTGCCCCGCCCCGTAATGTGGAGCCGTGCGCGACTACCTCCCGCCGGGTTTGCCGCCCGATCCATTTGCCGACGACCCATGTGATCCGTCGGCGGCGCTGGACGCCGTCGAGCCGGGCCAACCGCTCGACCCTCAGGAGCGGATGGCGGTCGAGGCTGACCTGGCCGACCTCGCGGTGTACGAGGCCCTGCTCGCACACAAAGGTATTCGCGGCCTGGTGGTGTGCTGTGACGAGTGCCAGCAGGACCACTATCACGACTGGGACATGTTGCGCGCGAACCTGCTGCAGCTGTTGGTCGACGGCACGGTACGTCCTCACGAGCCGGCCTACGACCCCGAGCCGGACGCCTACGTCACCTGGGATTATTGCCGGGGCTACGCCGATGCCTCACTCAACGAGGCGACCTCGGAGACGTAGCAGGCTTTTCCTCAACCGCCAATCGAGTTCGTCGGAGCTGGCGCCGTTGCGTTGGGATCGCGGTTGGCGACCTTCGCGTGCAACAAGTTCACCTTGTCGAGCAGATCCTGCTTGCGGTCGCCGTCCTTGACCTTCTGCACTCGATCGCTGACGGCGTCAAGCTTGTCCTGCGCCTCATCCCACCGTCCCGACGAGATCATCTGCTCAACTTGGTTCAAATCGGTCTGGGCCGACGATGCGATCCGCTCATCGTGCACCGAGACCGGCTCGCCGAACACTTTCGTGTGGACCCCGTAGAGCGTGTCGCCGGGCTGGGCCTCGCCCATGACGGCGACGAACCCGCCGACGCTGAGCAGGGTGGCCGCCAGCGTCGCTACCAGCACCATATTGCGGCGGCTACGACGACGCGCTGCCACCCCGCAATTGAGCGCCTCGACGGCTTCCCGTGGCGTGCACAGTCCGCGGGGCACCGGGGTCCTCAGCTCGTCGCGCCAATCTTCAAGCAGCCCACCCAGTGCCCTGTCGTCCGTGTCGACCGGTTCGCATTTCGCCAGCGCGTCGATGAACCGCTCGCTGCGGGCCACCGCGTCCAGGTTCGGCTGAGTTGGTTCAGACATAATCCCGCCCCGTTGCAACAATCTCGGATTTCAGCCGCGCCAAGGCGCGGTGTTGGGCCACGCGCACCGCGCCGGAGGTGCTGCCGACGGCGGTGGCGGTCTCCTCAGCGCTCAAACCGACCACAACACGCAAGATCAGGATTTCGCGTTGCTTGTCGGGCAGAACTCTAAGCAGTTCGTTCATTCTGCTGATCGAGTCGGCTTCGAGGACCGCCTGCTCGGGACCTGCATCGGCCGACGTGCGTTCGGGAATTGAATCCGCGGGAAATGCCAAATCGCGGCCAGCAGCGCGGAAAGCGTCGGCTACCTTGTGCGCGGCGATGCCGTACACGAAGGCCAGGAACGGGCGCCCGCGATCGCAGTAACGCGGCAACGCCATGACGGCGGCCAAACAAACCTCCTGTGCCACATCGTCAGCCGAGAGACCGCTCCGCTCGAGGGTGCCGACTCGCGCGCGGCAGTATCGGATCACGATCGGGCGGATCGTTTCCAGCACTTTTTCAAGCGCGTCCCGATCGCCTGCTACGGCCTCAGCTACAACAGCGTCGAGACGTTCCTCCTGCGTTGTCATCGAGGGCAACATCTCCAACGTTACGAACCGGGCATCACCCGGCGCGGTGGCACACGTAAAACAATAACGACCTGCCGCGGCAGCGGTGGCGTTAGCGCTGAGCCCAGGTTCCGCCCCAATGCTGCACTTGACGTGCGCACTCGTCGCGCAGCTCTTCGATC
This sequence comes from Mycobacterium sp., assembly GCA_036746615.1. Classification (GTDB taxonomy): domain Bacteria; phylum Actinomycetota; class Actinomycetes; order Mycobacteriales; family Mycobacteriaceae; genus Mycobacterium. Next base: position 8,287 of record DAIODV010000091.1, on the reverse strand, counting down.
GAGCGGGTCGGGCTTCCGATATCGGCCAGCAGGCAAGCAATCGCCCAGCGCAACGGCACCAGGCCCAGCTGGCCGGTGAGTTCCAGTGCCGTCGCGCCGAGGGTCCGGGCCCGCTCGACGGCACCGGCGCTGCACAGCGAGGCGGCCAACACCACGTCGCTCTTGGCGCGGTGCCGGGCAGACGCGGTTGTGGCCAACTCGACGGCCAACTCTGCGTGGCGCACTGCGGCAGCACCATCACCGCCTGCCATCGCCAGCTCCGCCGCGACCCACGCTTGACGTATCGACAGCCGGTGCGGCGCTTCAGCCACTAGTGGTTCGGCGCGGCTGAGCAGCGTCGCCGCCGCGGCCAGCCGGCCGACGCCGAGCGCGTCGGCCGCCAGTCCGATCAACGCATCAGCAGCGGCCTCCCCGTCGGCGCCCGCCAGCGCCAACGCGCGCCCATCCCAGCCGCGGGCCAACCGGTGCCAGCCCAGCTGGCGCAGAAATGAGGCCTGGGTGCTGTGGGCCAGCGAGGCAAGGCGATCGCCGGGTGCACTGCGCAGCAGTGTCGCGAGGTCGTTGCGAGCGTTGGCGTAGCGGCCCTGTCCTCCGGCCGCAACCGCGCGCAGCCAGAATTGACGCGGTGTGTTCGCGGGCGGCAGCGGCCAGCGCTCGGGCTGATTCCCGAACGCGGCAGCGGCAAGGTCGGACTCGATTGTCGGACTTAGGGTCATAGAGATCACGGGCGTGCAGTAGTTAAAGTTTCATGCTCACTGAGTTACACCGGTATTAAATCTGACGGTGATCATATTTATGGTCATTGCCTGCGCGGCGGTTGCGAGCTGGGACATTCCCCGATAACCCGCATGCCAACGCGACCGGCCCCGGCGCGTCGATGAACTCGCGGTAAATTGTCAAGGCTCCGTTGAGCATTCGGCCGATCAATGCGTGTTGACGATGTTTCCGTAGTCCCCCTACCTTTAAGGCCGACGAGTAGTCACCGACGACCCGCTCGATTGAAGAACATGAGCGTGTAGAGAGGGACTTCAATGCCACAGCCGGAGCAGCTACCAGGCCCCAACGCCGATATTTGGGACTGGCAATTACAAGGTCTTTGCCGCGGGGTTGATTCGTCGGTGTTTTTCCACCCGGACGGCGAGCGCGGTCGGGCCCGCATGCAGCGCGAGCGGCGCGCCAAGGAGATGTGCCGCCAGTGCCCAGTGATGGCGCAGTGTCGCGCGCATGCCCTGGAAGTCGCCGAGCCTTACGGCATCTGGGGTGGCCTCTCGGAAACCGAACGCGAATTTCTGCTCAAGCGTGAGATCGGTAGGACACGCAGCATCCGCCGCAGCGCCTAATCGCTTCGACTGAGCCCCGCCCCGGGAGATCGGGGCGGGGCTTTTCCATTGCTCGGCCGCGGAGTCGGAACTGGCTGGGCCACTTGGTCTTTCAGATTGGGGGGCCACCGCGACACTTAAATCTCCGCGAAGACACGCCGAGAACGTTCTCAACGGCTTCAATCTCGCGGAGCGCACCCATCGCGACGCTGGTGGATTACAGTCATTCGAGTGAACCGACGGCGCAGCGCGGCGCTACTCCTCGCCACGATCGTGTTCGCAATCGCCGGCTGTACGGAGCCGACGCCAACACCAAAGACGGCCGCCGGCTCAACCGCAACGGCATTGCCCGCGACCGCAACGACGAAAGCCGCGATAATTCCCGTCGGCGCCCAGCCACAACTGGCATCAGACCCCGCACAGCTAGCCGACGACCTCGTCGCTGATGAGCTTGCGCTCCGAAACCAATCCACGTCGGAGCCAGCACTCGTCGCGGCCGCGCATCGCGAGCAGGCGGCCTACCGCGCGATTGGGCGGCACCCGGAATGGGATGGGATCACGCGACCGCGGATCCCGGCGTCGCTACTCGACGTCTACGACCGCAATGTCGATGCCCGTCGACAGCTTCAGGCGATGACGCCCGCGAAAGACACAGTGCCGGCGTGGCGCATCGAGCCCCCCGCTCCGGCGGACGAACTTCTGAACTACTACCACCAGTCGGAGTCGGCATCCGGCGTTGGCTGGAACTACCTGGCCGCGATCAATCTGATCGAGACCCGCTTCGGCAGCATCCAGGGCGACAGCACCGCCGGCGCGCAAGGCCCCATGCAGTTCTTGCCGTCGACGTTCGCGGCCTACGCCGAGGGCGGCGACATCCACTCGCCCCGCGACAGCATCAGGGCGGCCGGCCGTTATCTCGCCGCGAACGGCTTTGCCAACAACAAAGATCAGGCCATCCACCGCTACAACCATTCGGACGCATACGTGCGTGCGGTCAACCAGTACGCGGCAGTCATTGGAAGCGACCCCGCCGCATTCGCCAGCTATTACCGGTGGGACGTGTATTACGTGACCACCGCCGGCGACGTGCTACTGCCCATCGGCTATGCCGCGACGTCACCAATCCCGGTGAGGGACTACCTGGCGACCCACCCGCAGTAATGCACATCGCGGCCGTCGCCGTTGAACGAATCGGCGGCGGAATTCGTGTACCGATAGTGGACTACGGCGGCCGGCCAGTCGCACTCGAACCCTGCGTGGCGTCGAGAAGCGTTGCGCCCCAGCGGTTTAGGTTATAGCCGGAGTCGGCAGTCTGTGTCGGTCACTTTTTGTGCACAGGAGGGCCCATGACGCAGCATTCTGAGGATTTGGTTCGCAATACCGGACATGCGGTACAGACCATCATCGGTCAACAGGAGTGGCTGGATCGGCCGAGCTATCGGCTCGAGCACGCGCTGACCTTCCTGTTCGCGGCCATGGGTCACCGTCGAGAGCGTGTCAGCAACGCGCTGCACGGCACATGGCTCGGTCATCCGCTGCATCCAGCATTGACGACGGTGCCGACCGGAGCGCTGGCCACGACGGTCGCGATGGATGCGGCCGGTGTGCTGCGGCGTCGCGCCTCGGAATGGCGCGACGCCTCGAGGTTTGCACTCGGCGTGGGTCTTGTGGGGAGCGTGGGCGCGGCAGCGACCGGTGTAACGGACTGGCAGCACACGCATGAGCAATCACGTCGGATCGGCCTTGTCCACGGCTTGCTGAACGCAATCGCTACAGCCCTGTACGCGGTCTCGTGGTGGGATCGCCGCCGCGGCCATCACTCGCGCGGCATGGTGAGCAGCGCGCTGGGCTACGGGCTGACCCTGGGTAGCGGCTACCTGGGTGGGGCTTTGGTGTTCGAAGGGGCCACAGGGGTGCATCGCTCCGGCACTCGGCTCAGCGCGGACCACTGGACGCCGGTGCTGTCGGCGACGGCCCTGGACGGCGAGCCGCAGCGGGTAGAGGTCAATGGCGTCGGGGTCGTTCTGTATCGCACCGACGGCCAGGTGTTGGCCGTCGGTGAGCGTTGTCCGCACCTGGGTGCACCGATGGACGACGGCTGGGTTGACCGCGACCAGATCGTCTGCCCCTGGCATGGTTCGCGGTTCGCGTGCCAAACAGGGGAGG
>DAIODV010000091.1:0-4792 GCA_036746615.1 Mycobacterium sp. | reverse complement strand
GACGACGCCATCGCCACTGGCGACGGTGACGACAACACGTTCCTCTGGAACCCCTGACCTGATCATTCACGCGGCCAGGATGCGGACCGGCGACCGCAGCGCTGCCGAGTTACCCGGCGAGGATCCGCGACGGAGTGGTCGAGGTGCGTGGAGCGACGAAATGAATGCCTACGACGTCCTAATCGAGCATCACAAGGTCTTGCGGGCGCTCTGCAAGAAGGTCACCGCGATACCGCCGGATACCGACGAGCGCCAAGACGCCCTGGATGAGCTGCTGGTTGAGTTGGACATCCACATGCGCATCGAAGATGACTTGTTCTATCCATCGGTACAGGCGGCAAGCAAACTCGTCGCAATCGCCCACGCCGAGCACCGGCAAGTCTGGGATCAGCTGGCCGAACTTCTTCGTACGTCGCCCGCGGCGCCGGAATACGAGGACGAATGGCGCTCATTCGTCACCGTTCTGGACGCCCACGCCAGCGAAGAGGAGCGCGATTTATGCCCGGCCCCAATAGATTTGAGCAACGACATGCTCGACGAACTCGGCGAGCGAATGGTCGAGCGCATCGCCCAGTTGCGCCAGTCCGTCGTCAATAATCTTCACGTCAGAGGCCGCGCCGCCCTGCTGAAATCGCTGTGACCTGATGTGAGCGTCGGAGGTCGCGTCGTGCTGCGAAGAGGACTCGTTTTGACATAAATAAATTCGGGTAATTCCAGCCAATGAAAACAGGCATAGCCTGTGCGGTCGCGGTGTCTGCTGCCGCCGTCGCACCGTTAGCTGCATGCACATCCAATCAGCAGAACAGTCAGCCCACTTCCACCACTACCGGGGCGCCGGCAGGCACGGAGCGGCTGACCACAGAGTTGAAGAGCGTCGACGGGGCACAGGTCGGCAACGCGACCTTCGATTTCGCCAACGGCTACGCGACAGTGACCGTACAAACCGGCCCCAACCAGGTCCTGAGTCCCGGTTTCCACGCGCTCATGGTCCACGCGGTGGGCAAGTGCGAAGGCAGTTCGGCGTCGCCGACGGGAGGCGCGACCGGGGACTTCGAATCTGCTGGAGGCGTCTACCAGGCGCCGGACCACACAGGCTTTCCCGCCAGCGGCGACCTGACTGCATTGCAGGTGCGCAACGATGGCTCGGCCAAACTCGTCACCACCACTAGCTTGCTCAGGGCTGCGGACTTGAGAAGCAGCTCGGGTACCGCACTGGTCGTCCACCAATTCGCGGATAACCTGTCGACTAGTCCGACGGGCGAGTCGGGCAAGCGGATTGCCTGCGGTGTTATTACCTCCGCGGCCGCAACGAGCTCGTCGACTACCACCAGCGTCAGCACGGTCACCACCACGGTCGCCGTGCCACCGCCCGCAACGAGTACGAGCACGAGCACTGTCACCGTTACGAGCACCCCGACCTCGACGTCGACGACGACCTCGCCCGTAACGACGACTTACACTCCGCCTCCGTAATCCTGCCGGCGGCCAATCCACATTTCGATGAGGGCTGTCGCGACGGGCGACAACCGGCCATCGCTGCGCCATGTCACGCCGACGCGACCGCGCAACGTCGGCCGGCTGATGCGCACGAGATGCAGATCGTCGCGGGTGCGCGCGTAAGATTCTGGTAGCACTGCTACGCCGAGACCCCGTGCCGCAAGATCGCCGACCACCTCAGGGTTGCTGGCCTCCAGCGAAACCTTCGCCTGAACACCGGCGGCCGCGCATCCCTCGTCGAGGCCGGCTCGTATGCCGGCACCGCGGGGCAGGCAGATCAGCTCATGTTCGGCTAGTGCTCGCACCGAGATTCCGGTCCGTCGAGCAAGCTCGTTGCTGGGCGCGACGGCCGCGACCATGACGTCGTCGTTGATCACCGCTACCTGGATGCCGCGGCCTACGGTCGAGGCAAACCCGATGACTGCCAAGTCAATTGCGCCACCGCGAAGCCCGGCGATCAAATCAGCCGACGGCGCCTCGACCAAGCTGATCTCGACGCCAGGATGCCGTTCATGGAAGGCGGCAAGGGTGTCGGTGATGACGTTGGGCGGACACGACGTCATCATCCCTACCGCGACCCTGCCACGCATGACACCACGCAATTGCTCTGCGATATCGGCAATTTCGTGGACCGCCCTGAGCGCTGCCCGGGCTAGCGGTAAAACCGCCGCTCCAGCGTCGGTCACCCGCACCGATCCGCCGGAGCGGTCGAATAGTGCATGACCTAGTTCCCGCTCCAGTCTGCGGATCTGCGCGCTGACTCCCGGCTGGGCGATATGCACGCGGGCGGCCGCCTTGGTAAAGCTCGCCTCTTCCGCCACCGCAACGACGTACTCCAACTGATGCAGCTCCATAACTGTTGATTATGAACCACATCACCAACATGTCTTCGACGTCTACCGGTTGCGTGGGCACGATGGAGGTATGAAACCGACACAGATCGCAACAACCTACTTTGAAAGCTGGAAGCGCAAGGACTTCGACAGCCTGCGCTCCATACTGGCCGACGACGTGACATTCACCGGCCCACATGGCGCGGCTAGCGGCGCCGACGACTACGTCGAGCAACTGGCCGGCTTCGCCCAGCTGCTCGACGACATCACCGTTGAGAAGATGTTGGCCGACGACCACGACGTGCTGACGTGGTTCAACCTTCATCCCAAGGACGGTGAGCCGATCCCCGTCGTGAATTGGTGCCACGTGAAAGACGGCCGGGCACAACGGGTCCGCGTAGTGTTCGACCCACGGCCGCTGCTGTAGCCGTATCGCCGCCACCAGCTTCGACGACTGTTTGGCAGCCGGCGCCCAATAGAGCCCGCGTTGGTGCTTAGCTCAAGATTGTGAAATCTCTTGCTGTGTTGTTCCGCGACACGGTCGCGGTCCGGTTAGTGGTCGCCACCGCGCTCGGAGTTGCCGTTGCGCTCGCGGTGGGTAACACAGTCGGCTGGCGATTCGCGCTTGTCGGCTGGGTCGTTACTGCCGGCGTCTTTGTGGTGTGGACACGGCTCATCCTGGGCGGGATGGATGCCGATGAAACCTGCAAGTACGCGACCCGAGAGGACCCCACCCGGTGGGCGGCCGACGCGCTGATCGTGTCGGCAAGCGTCGCGAGCCTGGGCGGGGTCGGCTACGTGGTAGCCGCAGGTTCGCGATCGGGTCCCGTAGCCGTGGCGGCCGCCGTTCTGGGGATCTTGACCGTGGCGGCATCCTGGTTTGCCGTGCACACATTGTTCACCGTGCACTACGCGCGGCTCTATTACTCGGACGAACCGGGTGGGATCAACTTCCACGACCCCGAGCGACCCCGCTTTCGGGACTTTGCGTATGTTGCCTTCACTGTAGGCATGACCTTTCAAGTCTCGGATACCGAGATCGGGTTAACGTCCATCAGGGCAACGGTTTTGCGCCACGCGCTCTTGTCCTATCTGCTGGGCGCGGTAGTCCTGGCGGTCACTATCAATCTGATCGCCGGACTGAGTTCTAAGGTGTGAACGTGGTGAATCTCTTTGAGCTGCATGGCAAGAATGCGCTCGTCACGGGCGCCTCGAGCGGAATCGGTAAGCAAGTGGCGCTTGCGTACGCGCAAGCCGGGGCAGCGGTGGCGATCGCAGCCCGCCATGATGAGCAGCTACAGGACGTGGCTGCAGAAATCGCCGGCGGTGGCGGGACGGCGGTATCCATCCCCTGCGATGTCACCGAGCCAGAGCAGGTGACCGCCATGCTCAGCCGCGTCACCGATGAACTCGGCGGGATTGACATCGCGGTGTGCAACGCAGGGATTATTGCCTTCGAAAGTCTGCTGGGCATGCCGCTAGAAGCGTTTCAGCGCATCCAGAACACCAACGTCAACGGTGTCTTCCTCACCGCACAGGCCGCGGCGAAAGCCATGGTCGCCCAGAAGCGGGCCGGCACCATTATCACCACGGCATCGATGTCCGGCCACATCATCAACACCCCGCAGAAGGTAGGCCACTACTGCGCCTCGAAGTCAGCCGTCATTCAACTGACCAAGGCGATGGCTGTGGAGTTCGCACCGCACAACATCCGGGTGAACAGCGTCAGTCCGGGCTACATCCTTACCGAACTGGTTGAGCCATACGCCGAATACCACAAGTTGTGGGAGCCGAAGATCCCGCTGGGCCGCTTGGGCCGGCCTGAGGAACTCGTCGGCATCTACCTCTATCTGGCGAGTGATGCGTCGAGCTATATGACCGGTTCCGACATCGTGATCGACGGCGGCTACACCTGCTGGTGAGCCGCTAAGTCGAGGCCGAAGATCTGCACCTCGGCTGATTTCCCCTTCAGGGCGTGTGACCCGCGATCGGAGAGCCCAGAGGGGCGAACAGCCAAGGCGTCGACGGTGTGGTGTGTGAGAAGGATCGCGTCACCGGTGGTCTTGGTCAGCTGCTCGACCCGAGCAGCAACGTTGACGGTGTCGCCGATCAGCGTGAATTCCAATTTGCTTCCGCCACCGATGGTTCCGGCGATCACCTTGCCGGTGTTGATGCCGATGCCGATTCGAAGCGCCTCGCCGAATCGCTCGGTGACGAGGCGGTGAATCAGCAGCGCGGCGGCCACTGCGGCATCGGCATGATCCGCCAAGTCGTTGGGTGCGCCGAATACCGCCAACGCGCCGTCGCCGAGGAACTTGTTCACATGACCACCGGCATCGACGACGGCAGGCACAACGATTTCGAAAAGGGCGTTGAGACGGGCGACGGTGTCCTCGGCGGTGTTGGCCTCCGCGAACGGGGTGAAGTCCCGGATGTCGACGAACATCACCGTCACCTCGCGG
>DAIODV010000090.1:0-11293 GCA_036746615.1 Mycobacterium sp. | reverse complement strand
AAGCGGTGCAAAGATCAAAGCTGCCGCTCTAGTAGGTCACCTTTGCCGGGTTGAGGGCATAAGCTCAAGCAATGACGAGATTCGTTCGCCGTCTGGCCGCGGGTATCGCGGTCGCATTGATGCCATTGGCGGCCGTGATGGTTGCGTCGCCGGGCGTTAGCTGGGCGCAATGCCAACCCAACTTCGCGCGCAATGTGTGGACCAACGAGTGCAAACCGCCGCCCCCAGTGCCCGACTGGTACGTAACGAAGCCCGCGTATGTGCCGAATTTCGCACCGGCGGACATCCCGCCGCCCCCGCCTCCGCCGCCGTGGGCGCAGCAGCTCCACCTCCGTCCGGTCTGGGATGGCGGCCATGGGCAGTGGGTCTGGATAGGGGTCTAGCCCCAAAGCCGTATCGTCGGCTGGGTGGGCCCCCGCTTGTACCGCCCGGTTTCTCCGCTGGCTGACTACGTCGAATTCATCGGGGATTGGCGCAGTCGTGAGGCCGACTATTGGAGCCGGGCGCTGCCGCGTGGCGCGGTGACGGTGATCTTCGACGTCGGGCAACGACAGCAACTGAACTTCTACGCTGCCGACGGCACGACCCGGCTGACCGTTCCGCCGGCATTCATCACCGGGTCGCACACCGCCTCCTACGTTTCGAACATCCCGGCTGGCGAGCCCGTGATGGCCGTTCATTTTCGGCCTGGCGGTGCGTTTCCGTTTCTCGGAATCCCGTTGGGCGACATCGAGAATGCCTACGTCGGCGTCGACGAGGTCTGGGGGAGCGCCGGGCGCGACCTGCACGAGCGGTTGATCGAAACGGCCTCGCCCGAGGGACGCTTTGCAATCCTCGAGCAATTTTTGTTGTCCCGACCATCGCTGACGATCGAGCGCCAGCCCGGCGTCGCCGCAGCGATGCGCGCGATCGAAAACGACCCGTCGATCCGGATGGCCGACATCCACGAGCAGGTGGGCACGGCGCCCAAGCACTTGATCGCGATGTTTCGTGCGGAGGTGGGCCTATCGCCAAAGGCGTATGCGCGGGTCCGTCGCCTCCAGGCGGCGCTGCGGCTACTGGGCGCGGGCCCGCTCAACGGTGCTCGCGTCGCCGCCGAGGTCGGCTATTTCGACCAGGCGCACTTTGTCCGGGACTTCGAGTCATTCACCGGGATGACTCCGACGCAATACGGCCAACAGCGGATTGTGCTGCCCAGCCACGTCCCGGTCGAGCGGCACAAATTTACAAGACCGCTGGCCGCATAGTGCTGATGATTGGGCCATGGACAACACCAAACAGGCGGTAGCGGCCACCGGACTGCTCGTCGCGGCGATGCGCGCCGAGGAATCGGCCCGCGATGACGCGCTTTTCAACGATCCTTTCGCCGAGCGGCTAGCCGGCGACGACGGTCGCCAGTTGCTTGCCGATGCCGCGGCGCACACCGAACAGCCTTCGGCGCCAATCGTCGTTCGCACCAGGTTCTTCGACGAGGCGCTGCTGCGCGCCCAGGCGGATGGTGTTTCGCAGGTGGCGATCCTCGCGGCAGGCATGGACGCCCGCGCGTTTCGGCTGCCATGGCAGCGCGGCACCACCATTTACGAAGTTGACCAGCCCCAGATGATCGCAACCAAGGATCAGCGTCTCGGTGATGAGCAACCCCGCTGCCGACGTGTGGCCGTCGGCGTCGACCTGGCCGCCGACTGGCCGAAAGTGCTTCAGTCACAGGGATTTATCCCCTCTGCACGGACGGCGTGGTTGATCGAGGGTCTGCTTCAGTACCTCGAGGCCTCAGATGTCGACCGCCTGTTTGCGCGCGTTGACGTGTTGTCGGCTCCGGGTTCGGTGCTGTTGTACGACGTCATCGGCAAGACGATGTTGGAGGCGCCGTTCCTCCAGCCATCGCTGGATTTCATGGCGAAGCTGGGGGCACCGTGGACATTCGGCAGCGACACTCCGGCCGCCCTTGTCGAGGACCGCGGCTGGACCGCCACTGTCACCGATGCGGCCGAGCCGGGAAACCGATGGAACCGATGGATGCATCCGCCGGTTCCGGCCGACGTGCCCGGTGCGCCGCGCGGCTACTTCATCGAGGCGGTCAAGGTCTAGCGAACCGTGGTGTAACCCGAGCCGTTATAAACCTCCGACAGCGGATAATTCTGTGGCGCAGCCACGCTGGCGAGAACAGGCAGGCCTTATGTGACGGCACACGGCGAACCCGCCGGCCCGCGTCCCTTGCGGGTGGTGCCCGACGGCGGCTACCCCGACTGGGAGGCGGTGTACCAGGACAACGCCACCTGGGTGTATCGGACTATCTTCACCCGGGTGGGTAACCGCGCCGACGCCGAAGACCTCACCGCCGAAGTCTTCCTCGCCGCGCTGCGACCGCTGCGATTGACGGCAAGCGTCGGCGAGATTCGCAGTTACCTACGGGCCACGGCGCGCACAGTGCTGGCCGCGCACTGGCGCGAGACGCTGGGCCGCGAGATCACAACGATCGATGACGACATCGCGCAACCGCCCGAGAGTGAAGAGGCGATCAGCACCGCTCCCCAGCGCGTCGCCAAGGTTCTCGAGCGGCTGCCGGACAATTATCGTCGGGTCTTGGAATTGCGGTTCCTGCAAGGCCGTTCGATCAAAGAGTCGGCCGCCGAGCTCGGGGTCAGCATCGCCAATGCCAAAGTGCTCCAACATCGGGCGTTGCGGCTGGCTGCACAGGTCAACGAGAAGGACGCATCATGAACGCGCGCGGGTTGCGCAGGTATGTCGACGACCTGTTGCGGGGTCGTCGTCCTAAGCCGTTCCGGCCTGACGATTTTGAAGCGGCACAAATCCGCGCGGCCATCGATCTACAGGCAGCACGGTTGGGCAGTGATGCGCCACGCGAGGAATTTCTGACCGATCTGCGCCACCGTCTTGCCGCACAAATGGATGGCGGCGCACCGCCGGTGGACAAAGCCGGTGCGACGCGCAGGCACGTCATCGTGGGCACGTCGGCAGCCGCGGCCGCCGCGGTGGCGGCGGTGGCGGTCGATCGAGCGCTAATCGATAGCGGGCAGGTCGCCGACGGCGACAACAAATACAACTCCCGCGAACTCACCCCGAACACCGGGAGCTGGCAGCGGGTCGCAGCCAGCGCGGAGGTGCCCGACGGCGTCATGCACCCGTTCGACCTCGGCTCGGTCGTCGGGTTCGTTCGCCGGGTCAATGGCAAGCCCGAAGCCGTGTCGGGGGTCTGCACCCATCAGGGCTGCCGGTTGTGGTTCGACGCGCCCGACGACCGCCTGCGTTGCCCCTGCCATTCCACATCGTTTTCCCCGGCCGGCCAGGTGTTGACCCATCAATTGCCGATCTCACCGAAGCCGTTGCCCACGTTGATGGTTCGCGAACAAAATGGCGCGATCGAGGTCTTCGTTCCGCCGCGCCCGAACGAGCCGGCCTGAGGAGGTGTAACCCGCCGTCCTATCTGTTGGCAGTGCCTAGTTCGCCAACGATGGAGGTGCACGGTTATGCCCGAACGATTTCGGGTCGCGCGTCTTGTGCTGTTTGCACTAATGCTGCTGGCCTCATGCTCGTCGCCGCAATCGCACCCGTCGCAACCGTCGGTGACCTTCGGATCGGGAGCATCGACGCCCGGAATGCCGGGCATGGGCGGCATGCCGTCGATGTCCGGGCCGCCGGGCGGCGCCTCGACGTCGCCGACCGGATCGGCGACACCCGTCGCCGGTGACGCGGTCAGCATCGACAACTTCGCCTTCGTCCCGGCGACGCTGACCGTTCGCGCGGGAACCACGGTCACCTGGACCAACCACGATGAAGAGCCACACACGATAGCCGCGAACGACGGGTCGTTTCACTCACCGGGGATGGACGCGCAGGGCACGTATTCGCACACATTCCCGACTGCAGGCAAGTTCGACTACGTCTGCTCGATCCACCCGTACATGCACGCTGAGCACTCGATGAGCCGACGCCAATGGATCCGGCACAGCGCGTGGTTCGGCGCGGCCGTCGGCCTGGCGGTCGTCGGCGGTGAAGTCATCTCGCACGTCGCCGGAACCGCGGAAGCCGCGCGGGTGCAGGGCCGGCCCGCCCTGCGATTCGCTCAAGTCAGCGACAGCCACATCGGGTTTGCCGGAAAGGCGAATTCGAATGTCGCAGGCTCGTTCAGCCAGGCGATCGATCGGGTCAACAGCCTCGGCTATGTACCCGACTTCGTGATCCACACCGGCGATCTCACTCACCTTTCCACGCCCGAGCAATTCGATCAGGTCAAGCAGATGCTGACCGGACTGCGCACGCCGCACGTCTTCACCGTGCCCGGCGAGCACGACTCCGTCGACGATGCGGGACAAAAGTACCGAAGCGTGTTCGGCGCCGGAACCCGCGGAGACGGCTGGTACAGCTTCGACATCGCCGGCGTGCATGTGATCGCGCTGGTAAATACCCTCAATTTGAAAAAGCTCGGCCACCTCGGTGTCGACCAGCTGGAGTTCATCGCCAAAGATGTGGCGGCGCTGCCCAGTGATATGCCGATCATCGTGTTCAGTCATATCCCGCTGTTCGCGATGTATCCCAGTTGGGGCTGGGGCACCGACGATGCCGCCCAGGCGTTGAGCCATCTGCGCCGCTTCTCGTCGGTCACCTGCCTCAATGGCCATGTCCACCAAGTCTTTTCCAAGACAGAAGGCAACGTGACGTTCTACAGCGCAACCACCACCGCCTATCCGCTACCTCATCCCGGCGACGGGCCCGCGCCCAAGCCCGTTACCCTGCCAGCCGGCAAATTGCACGACGCGCTGGGTATCCGCGAGGTCAGCTACACCCAAGGTCACGCAGAGCTCGCGCTGAAAGAACGGACACTGCAATGACGTTCGCAGACATAGCGACCAGAATCGGTATCTCTGCAGCTGTGACCGTAAGCGGGATCAGCCATGCCTATCTGTACATCCATGGCTACCAGCACATTCCGACGATCGGCACGGCTTTTCTTGTGCAGGCCGGCGTCTCGTTCGCGCTCGCGGCGCTCATCCTTATCGGCGGTCCGGGATGGCTTCGGTGGGCGGCGGCCATCCTGGCCGGCGGCGCGCTGGTGGCATTCGCATTGTCGCGCACAGTCGGGCTTTTCGGATTTTCCGAGCAGGGATGGGAGCCGTCACCGCACGCGACGATCAGCGTGGTCGCTGAAGTGCTGACTGTCGGGCTTTGGGCGGCTTACCTCGTCGCTGGCCGGCGCACCCGCCCGGTACAGATCGCCAGCGCGATCAGCTGAGGCTGATGCATACTCTTCTGTGCAGAAGTCTCCAACAGAAGGGTTCAACGCATGCTCTTCCGCGCGACTCTGGTGGCAGCAAGTATCGCCACGGCTGCGATCGGCTCGGCGGCGCTGGCCACCGCAGATCCGCATTGTGCTGCTGGTCAGTGCGCCGGGTCCCCGGGCCAGAGCCCGTCATACCAGGACGGATATAGCACCGAACACTCGTTTTACGCGGATCCGAGGAATGGCAATTTTCTCAAAAACGAGATGAAGCAGGACGGCTACGACACCACCATTGTGTGCGAACGCGAGATGGCCGGAGGGCCGCAACCGCCGAATGCGCTCGATTGGATCCGCGGCTGCATGGATGCTCTGCACGAGCTGGGCTTCAAGCCTTAAGCCCGCCTAGCAAGGCCCGCAACCCGCTGAGGAGGGCGGTTGCGTCGTCGATATCGCCGGCGCGCCCGCGCGCCTGCACGCCAATTACCCCGGCGCGCAAGGCATCGGCAAGACTTTCCGGCGCCGACGGCAGAGGCTCCCCGGCGGCCGCGGCGCGTTGGAGCGCGGCAGTCAGGCCCCGTCGCAGCCGTTGCATGTGCCGCTCGGTCAGCGTGCTGATGCGCGGGTCGGCGTTGATCGGATTCTGCATGGTGTTCCACACCAGACATCCGGCGGAGCTCAGCGGGCCGTCCAGCAACGCTTGAAGGTGATCGAAAAATGCGTGGATGTCCGCCACGCCGCGGCGTCCCTGCTCCAGCGGCGCGAACATTTCGTCGGCCCAGGCCAGATATCGAGCCAGCGCCGCCTCGAGGATGTCGGCCTTGGTCCCGAACGATCGGTACAGCGTCGAGGAGGACAGCCCAGTCGCGGCGAGCATCTCCTCCTGGGTGGCCGCGTCGTAGCCCTTGCTCCACAGCAGCCCGAGCAGCGCGGACAGCGCACTGTCCCGGTCGAACTGCGCGGGGCGTCCGGGTCGGCGACGGCTGGCGGTGGGGGTTGACATTTGAAGTGAGTCTACTCAATACTTTGGGATCACGGGTATGGAGTTGCTCGACTCAATAACGGAGGCTGCGGTGCTGAACACGGGTGACACGGTCAACGCGCGGACGCTGACAACCATCGAGGGCACCGCTGTGGCGCTTCCAGCCGCCGATCGGCTTGTGCACCTTCAGTTCCGACGGTTCGCCGGCTGCCCGATCTGCAGCCTGCACATGCACGAGGTGGCAGCCCGGCACAACGAAATCGCCGAGGCCGGTATCACCGAGGTGGTGGTTTTCCATTCCTCGGCCAAGGCGCTTCGCCGCTACCAGGCCGACCTACCGTTCGCTGTGGTGGCCGATCCCGATCGCAAGCTCTACCAAGAGTTCGACGTGCACAACTCAATACGCGGGATGCTCAACCGAAACGTGGCGCGCGCCGTCGGCCGAAGCATGCGGCAGACACGATCGGTGCGGGCACTCGCCGGCAGCGTGGGCCCCACCGAGAACCACCTGGGCATGCCGGCCGATTTCTTGATTGCCCCCGACGGCGCAGTGGTCGCGCGCAAGTATGGCGAGCATGCCGACGATCAATGGTCGGTGGACGAACTGCTGCGGCTGGCCACCGCGTGACGACCCCACTGCTGGACCGGTACCGCGCATCGGGCCGGATATTCACCGCTGGCGGGATCCGCTCTTTCGCGCTCGACGACGGCCCGCGCGACGGCGAGGCGGTGGTGTGCGTGCACGGGGTGCCCGCGTCGGCCTACCTCTACCGCAAGGTGGTGCCCGCGCTCGCAGCCCGGGGCCTGCGCGGCATCGCTGTGGACTTCCCCGGGCTGGGTCTTGCCGAGCGGCCCGTGGACGCCGACTACAGCTGGACCGGATTGGGGCGCTGGCTCGGATCCGCCATCGAGGCACTGGAATTGGAGCGCTTCCACTTGGTGCTGCATGACATCGGCGGCCCAATCGGTCTCGAAGTTGCCGCCGCCGAGCCGGACCGTGTTCGGTCGCTGACGGTGCTGAACACGATTGTTGCCGTCGAGTCTTTTCACCGGCCCTGGGTGATGGAGCCGTTCGCGCACCCGGTCGTGGGTGAGGCATGGTTGAAATCTGTACAGCTGCCAGGAATCTTCGTCGCGTTGATGAAGGCCGTGGGTGTGACGCGACGAGTGCCGACCGCTGAAATCGCTTGCTATGTACCGTTGTTGCTCGGTGACGACGGCGGCCGGGCCTTCCTGCAGATCATGCGGGGCTTTGAGCTGACCGCCGACAAACAACGTCACTATCTGGCGGCGTTGCGCGATAAGCCGTATCCGGCGCAGATCGTGTGGGGAGTGCGCGACCGCATGCTGTCGTGGCGCCGCTACGGGGTGCAAGCGCAATTGGCGGCTGGACTACTCGACGACGCGATCCTGCTGCCGGGCAAGCACTTTGTACAGGAAGACTTTCCCGAAGAGATCGCCGACGCCGTCTATCGGCTCGCGACAGCAACGGGTTGAGACTGACGTCGGAACAGCTCCGCGAGCACAGTTATCCACAGTTGGCGCTTTGTCCACAACCGATTAAGTGGCCGGGTGTGCACGTCGGCGGTAGGGCCTAGTATCGAAAGTATGTTCGAAGGCGTGGATGATGCCGGGGTGGTGGACGCCATCACGGCTGCGGCGCGCGAGCAGAATGCGGCATGTGGACGGGAGTTGGCGGCTATCGGGGAGTTGTATGCGCGCCGCGCGCCCGAGGACGATTCGGACCGGATTAACTGGGCCATCGATGGCCACGAGAACGTGGTCGCTGAAGTAGCGGCTGCGTTGGGTATCAGCCGGGGCCGGACCCGGGGACTGCTGCGTTATGCGATCGCGTTGCGTGAGCGGCTGCCCCGCATCGCGGACGTCTTTGCGCAAGGTCTCATCGACTTTCGGCTGATGGCGGCGGTGGTTTCGCGTACTGAGCTGGTCGAGGATGCAGAGTTGGTCGCCGAGCTGGCTGCTGCGATCGCTAGGCATGCTCCGAAGTGGATGCGCCTTTCGGAGCCCAAGCTTTTTGAGCGCATCGACTTGTGGGTGCTGCGGTTTGACCCGGCGGGCAAGCGAGTGACGCGAGAACGCAGCGAAGATCGCTATGTCGATATCGCCGCCACTGATGCCGGGTTGGCCGGGGTGTGGGCGCAGCTGCACGCCACCGACGGTGCGGCGTTGGACCAGAAACTGGACGCGCTGGCCGCCACGGTGTGCCCGGGTGATCCGCGGACCAAGAAGCAACGCCGCGCCGACGCGTTGGGCGCGTTGGTGGCGGGGCTGTCGGTGATGCATTGCCAGTGTGGGTCCCCGGACTGCGCGGGCGCGCAACGCCCCTCGGCTTCTAACGTGATGATCCACGTGTTGGCCGAGCAGGCCAGCCTTAGTAGTGATTCGCAAACACCGGCCTATCTGCCGGGATTTGGGCCGCTGCCGGCAAGCACCCTGCCTGAGATTGCAGCCACAGCCAAGCTCAAGCCGCTGGTGATGCCTTCAACTGATCCGGAGCCTGGGTATCGGCCGTCGGCGGCGTTGGCGGAATTTGTGCGGCTTCGGGATGTAACCTGTCGATTCCCCGGCTGCGATGAACCCGCCGAGGTATGCGATATCGACCACACCGTCCCGTACCCGCTGGGCCCGACCCACCCGTCGAACTGCAAGCTGCTGTGCCGTTATCACCATTTGCTCAAAACTTTTTGGACGGCCTGGCATGACGTACAACTGCCCGATGGCACTGTGCAGTGGACATCACCGACTGGACATCGCTACACCACCAAACCCGATGGGGCGCTGTATTTCCCATGCTTGGCCCACCCCACCGGCCAGATCACCCTACGCACCCCGATCACCGAACCCAGCGAATACCGCGGGGTGATGATGCCCCGCCGCAGATATACCCGCTATCAAGAACAACGTGACCGCATCACGGCCGAACGGGCTATTAACGAGGCCGCCATCGCTGCCGAGAGTGCCCGAAAACGAATGGCCGCCCGCAACGACCCACCACCCTTCTAAGGGCAAAAGCCGTTGCGTTCAGTCCTTCTTGGACGGGATCACTATCACCACGATCAGCGTCAGAATGCTGAAGAACAGTCCAAGGATGCCCCAGCCAAATGGGTTGCGGCCCTTCATCGCCGCGATGGCTGCGCAAATAATCGCTGCGATGATACTGCCGATGGCGACGAAAATGCCTTTGATGCCGCGCAGAATAAGCCCTGCGGCCTCGGGCTGGCTGTACGCGGCCAGCACCAATTGATGCAAAATGATGACCTCCTCTGCGCCCGACGGGATCTCACCCTCGTGTTCCGCACCCGGATACCCGCGAACGCTGGAATCAAACCGACGGTCGCGCGGCGATAGGTTGCAGGACCAGCAGTGCGATCGGGAGCAGGACCGCGACGGATAGCGCCGCCGTTTCGGCGACCGTCGCCGTCGTTGTGTAGTGCTGATGGTGGGTGACGTGGAACAGCAGGTGCGGGATCGCAAACATGACGTAGGCGACCAGCGCGGTGCGGACCATCAGCCGGTCCATGGTGATCGCGGCGACCACGAACACCAGCCCCAGCGCGAGGTTCATCGCACCGTAGTCGCGCATGAGGTGTTCGGCATACGGCGGCGCTAGATCAACCCACGGAACATGGTCGTAGAAGGCCCGCGGCGCGAGTGTCGCCACCACGCCGACGGCGAGCTCCACGAAGGTGAGAAACCAGATGCCCACCCGCAGCAGCACATTGCTGAACCTCATCGCCGCCCCTTGGGTCGAGGCAGCGGCAGGTAGGCCCGCAGCGCGCCGGCGTAGGGCACGACACCTGCGGCGAGCTGCTCGCTGAGGTATTGCTCGAAGGTGACGGTGCCCTGTGCGTGGTCCGGCGCCAGGTGGCCACCGGCGCGGTAGGCGCGAAACACCTTTCCCGGGACCATGATTGGCAGCCGCAGCCGATGTTTACCGACCATTTCCAAGTAGCTGCGGGCGAGGTCGCCGATCGCGCGAACTTCTGGTCCGCCGAAATCCGGTGCCCTGCCGGCGGGTTCGCCGAGGGCGAGGCTGGCGAGCCGTTCGCCGACCTCGCGCACATCGACCGGCTGAAAACTCCAGCCGGCCGGCAACGCCATGATCGGCGATTTGGCCAACATGCGCAGCAGCATCGCGATCAGATCGTGAAACTGCGTGGCCCGCAAGACCGTCCACGGTAGGCCGGAACGCGCGATCAGCTCTTCGTCGGCCACTTTTCTCCGGTAGACCGGGACACGGTCGGATCCGACGATCGACGTGTACACCAGATGCGGGGATCCGGCCTGTGTCGCCGCCTCCACTAGATGATCCACGTGCTCGGCGCATTGCACGATCGTGTCGACGCCGGATACGGCCGCATCCAGCCCGTCGCCGGTGCGCAGGTCGGCGGTGACGTGTTCGACGTCGCCGCGTTGGTGGCGGCGTCGGCCTCGGCTGAGGATGCGCACACCGGCGCCGGATGTGAGGAGCTGATCGACGACTACCCGGCCCAAGACGCCGGTGCCGCCGACCACGAGTACGCGTTTGGTCATACCTTATGGACCGGATGGGCCGGCGGTGTGTGACAGCTGCCTTGCCAGAAACTGCAATTTGTCCGGGTTCGCCACCACCCGTAGGGCCGCGACCCGGTCGCCGTCGGTCTGGAAAAACAGCACGCCGGCCAGCACCGACTCGGTGAAGGCGAGCACCGCGGGCTCCCCGTTTACCTCGACCCCGAATTGCAGCTGCAGCCCGGGCAACGGCCGCCGAAACGCGCCCGCGAGGTATCGGGCCACCCGGTCGCGGCCCACCACCGGCCGCCGCGCGGCGGCCACTTTCCCGCCGCCGTCGGCGGTGGAGGTGACGTCGGCGGTCAGCATCGGAACCAATCCGGCGACGTCACCGCTGCCACATGCGGTCAAGAAGCGGTCGACTAGGTTGCGCCATCGCGTGGGATCGGGCTGGAACCGGGCCGCCGGTTCACCGAGCCGTTGCTGTGCCCGGTGGTGCACCTGGCGGGCGTTGGCTTCCGTGGTTTCCAGGATCTCGCCGATGTCGCGGTGGCTGTACCCGA
>DAIODV010000089.1:8497-11361 GCA_036746615.1 Mycobacterium sp. | reverse complement strand
GAGCTTGCCGCCGGCATCAACACCGGCATCGTTCGCGCCATGGGTGGGACCGGGAAGGTGGTCACCACGGCCGGGCTGGTGTTCGCGTTCACCATGGCCTCGATGGTGGTCAGTGAGCTGCGGGTTATCGGTCAGGTCGGTAGCACCATCGGCCTGGGTCTGTTGTTCGACACGCTGATCGTGCGGTCGTTCATGACGCCGTCGATCGCCGCGCTGCTGGGACGCTGGTTCTGGTGGCCGCAGCGCGTGCGTCCGCGCCCGGCCAGTTATCTACTTCGGCCGTTTGCCCCGCGGCCGGTGGTTCGTGCCATGTTGGCCAGTCAGCACCCCGCCGTCGCGCGGACCCGCGTCGCCCAGAACGGTCATCGACGGCAAGTCAGAGTGCCAGAGCGATTTGCCGAAGCAGCCCACGGGGAGCTCGGTAGCCGGTGAGCAGTCAGTTGGAAGGAAACCACCAATGATCACACTGTCGTCGACCAGGCTGGCTGTCGCAGTCGGCGGTCTGGCGCTGTCGTTGACCGCTGCGGCCGGCATCGCCTTCGCGGACCCTGACCTGGGTCCGATCGTCAACACCACGTGCAGTTACTCACAGGTGATGGCCGCGCTCAACGCGCAGGATCCGGCAGCTGCCGCGCAATTCAACGCATCACCGTTCGCACAGTCCGCGTTGCGGCAGTTCCTCTCCTCACCGCCGAGTCGACGTATGACGATGGCCCAGCAGGCACAGAGCTCGCCAGGGGCTCAGCAGTACTTTGGACTCGTCCAACAGGTCGCCGCTACCTGCAATAACTACTGAGCGCGCAGGCCGCGAAGTTGGTTGTCTAGCGGCGCTTTCCGCCACTCCCAGTGGGTTGCGACACGGTCACGGATGTATACCTATTCAGGTCTCAGCAGACGCATTAGCCACAACCGCCACTATCGTCACATAAGCCAACGGCGGACGTCAATGACGGCTCGCCCCTGGGAAGGTGGGACATGGCGGCGATGCGTCGAATGGTTTCTATATCCGTGGCGTCAGCGGCCGTCGTCGGACTGGTGGTCCCTATCGGTGTCGCGCCGCCGGCATTCGCCACACCGTGCAGCGCCCCGGAGGCCAACGGCCCAGCCCCTGCGGCGATGCCGGAGATGCCCGCGCCCGCACCGGTCGTCGCGCCCCCGACGGGTCGCAGGCCTCGCGGTGCCAACGAGCAGGCGCCGCGCCCCAAATTGGGCCCGCTGATCCAGTCCTTCGGTTCCCTGTTGAAACCGCTGACGCGAAATCCTGCGCAGCTTCAGGCCGCGGTCACGCCGGGGCCGACTCCGCCGGGGGCGGCAATCCCCCAGTCCCCGAACGCTAATCAGGCGGTTCCGAACGCGGCGCCGATGCCGCCTCCGCCGCCTCCCGCCAACATCGCGGGGGCTCCGACCTCCCTCGTCGACTTCGTCACCGGACCGAACAGTCCGAACAAAACCCTCGAAAGGTTCGGTATCTCCGGAACCGACCTCGGGATCCCTTGGGACAACGGCGATCCCGCCGGGCACCAAGTCTTGATGGCCTTCGGTGACACTTTCGGCTATTGCAGTGTGCACGGTCAACAATGGCGCTATAACGTGCTTTTCCGCAGCCAAGACCGCGATCTGAACCAGGGAATCCACGTCGCCGACGGCGTGCCGAATAACCAGTATTCTGGCTCGCCGGTATGGGCACCGGGGCTGTCCAAGCAAGTCCTCAACAGCATCCATAAGGCGTCGCACGAGACGGGAATCATTCCGACGTCGGCAATCGCGCTCGGCAGAACCCAGTACATGAACTTCATGTCGATCAAGAATTGGGGCCGCGACGGCGAGTGGTCGACGAACTATTCGGGAATCGCGAGATCTGTTGACAATGGCCAGAGTTGGGGCATCTTCCCCGGCACCATTCGGCTGGCCTCCGCGGACACCGTCCCGGGTGGTCGGTACTTCCCGGGCAACGAGAACTTCCAGATGGGCGCGTTCATGAAGGGAAGGGACGGCTACCTCTATTCCTTCGGAACGCCATCCGGGCGTGGTGGGCCGGCATTTCTGTCGCGAGTTCAACCGAACTATCTGCCAGACCTCACCAAGTACCAGTACTGGAACGGCGAAGGAAAAGGCTGGGTTGCAAGGGACCCGGGCGCGGCCACGCCGATCTTCCCGGGACCGGTGGGTGAGATGTCGGCACAGTACAACGACTATCTCAAGCAATACCTGGTGCTCTACACCAACGGCGGTAGCAACGATGTGGTGGCCCGGACGGCGCCGTCTCCGGAAGGACCGTGGAGCCCGGAACAACCACTGGTGTCGTCATTTTCGATGCCCGGCGGCATCTATGCGCCGATGATCCATCCTTGGTCCTCGGGCCGAGACTTGTACTTCAACCTGTCACTGTGGTCGGCATACGACGTGATGCTGATGCACACCGTGCTGCCGTAGCCGACGCCGCTATGCCGGCACCCGGAAGCTCATGCTGACTGTAGTTCCGGACGGGGTGCAGTCCATCTCGAGCCAGTCGCTGACCGCGCGGATCAGCAGCAACCCACGTCCGCGGATGCCTGGATCGCTGGGCACTGCTTTCCATGAACCCTTGTCGATGATCCGCACATGCACTTGGGCGCCATCGTTTTCGGCTACCACCCGAACCTTGCCCGGTTTCCGCCCCCGGTAGGCGTGCTCGATGCTGTTCGCGGCTGCTTCGTTGACCGCCAAGATGATGTCGGCGGCCAACCCGTCCGATATCGTCGCCGTCTTCAGCCACGCGGCAAGTTGATGCCGAACGTCGCTCAATTGCTCAGCCGCTGCGGGTTTTACGATCTTCAACGGGGGATACGGCCGCCGGTAGACAATGATCGCGATGTCATCGTCGT
>DAIODV010000089.1:520-8439 GCA_036746615.1 Mycobacterium sp. | reverse complement strand
CGGCGATGCCGTCGACCGGCAGATGCGCCCCGCCGGCCACCGTCGCACTGACCCGGGCGATCCCGTCGTCGATTGAGCTCTCGCGCCGCTCAACAAGACCGTCGGTGTAGAGCATCAACGTGGAGCCGGGTGGCAGTACCACCGATGATTGCGGACGAGAATCCTTGTGCTGCACAGCCAACGGCACTGAGCGGGCATCGGCGAGCAGCCTCGGCTCGGACTGCGGTTCGGCGACCACCGCCGGCAGGTGGCCGGCGCAGCTATAGCGGAATTCACCGGATTCGGTATCCAGGATCGCCATAAAGACGGTGGTGCAGAAGGCATCCGGGATCAGCTTCGCTACCGCATCAAGCTCTTCGAGTAGCTTGGCCGGTTCGGCGCCCGTGAAGAGCAGCGCGCGTGCAGAGCTGCGAAGCTGGCCCATCACCGCGGCGGCCGAAAGGCCGCGTCCCACACAGTCGCCGACGATGATACCGATCCGGTGATCGCCGACCCGCACCACGTCATACCAGTCGCCGCCGATCTCCAACGGCGGGACTGCGGGTTCGTAGCGGACCGCGAAGCCGGGCGGAAGCTCAATCGGTGCCAGCATCGCGTGCTGCAGCGTCAGCGACGTTTCGCGTGCGGTCTCGAACTGGCGCACGTGTTGGATTGCCAAGCCCAGGTGACCGACGAGCACAGTTACCAGCAGCCTATCTTCCGCGCTGACCCGGCGCGGTACCCGAAGTTCGAGCCACAACGCGACGTCGCCACCGCCGGTGAGCACCGCGACGATTCCGGTTGCCATGCCAGGGTTGTTCGGCTGCTCGATCGGCTGCACCGTGAGCGGCAATTGATGACGGGCCTGTTTAAATATCTGGCGCAGCGCCGGATCGAGTTGGCGCCATGGCGGGATGGCGGCTTCGCCGGCCACCTGAATCGTCGGGTCACCCTCGTTCGGTGGCCATACCGCGGCCACCACCCGGTGCACATCGAGCGCGAGGCGACACTCGTCAAGGGTGACTGTGAGCACTTCGGCCACGCTTTTGGCTACACCGACCGCGGTTGCCAGCCGCAGCACCGCGCTTTCCCGCGCGGCGAACGCGCGCTCGGCGGTGATGTCGCGAATCGTTCCGACGTACACGTCGCTATCGGAAACCTCTGTCGGCACCCGGTTGATATTGACCGCTACCCACTCCAATCGGCCGTCCCGGTGCCGGATCGGCGTCTCGTACTGGACTTGGTTCTCCTGATAGAGACGCCTCTGTTGGAGCCGCGCGGCCTTCTCGTCGACCAACCACGGATGCGGCCACTGGTAGGGGAGACCATCGGCCGGGTAGCCGGTGATCTTGCCGAACGCGTCGTTGACCTCGGTGACGGCCCCTTCGTGGTTTGCCACGAAGAATCCCTCTTGCAGCGAATTCACCAAGGCGGTGCGGAACTCGTCGCGATCGGCAAGGTCTTCGGCCCGGGCGCGCTGTTCCTCGTAACGCTTTGTGCCGTCTAAAAATCCGCGTGTCGCGACATCGAGCGGAGCCAGCGTCTGCAACAGGAAGGCAAGCGCCGCCGGTCGATCGAAGACAGGGTCGTGCGCCAGTTCGTCGACCAGTTGGAAGTGGTTTTCGATGATGTCCAGCATGCTGATGCTCGTTTGCAAGGCCAGGCGCCCGAGTTCGTGTCCGACGGCGAGCTCTTCCTCGCCGCGCACCTTCAGGTAGGTGCGCAGGGCGGCGGCGTAGCCGGCATGGAAGTCGCCGGAGGGGCTCATCCCGATGAGCCTCGGTGGCGTGCGGCCAGCACCAACGCGTCATCGTCGACTTTGGCGTGGGTGTGCAATATCTTGTCAGCGATCGCCAAAGACGATGCGGAGAAGTCGATGTCGTCGAGATGGTCTTCGACAATGCCATCGCTCGCAAGAACGAGCAGGTCGCCAGGTCGGATCGGAACTTCTTGCGGTGTCAGCGCATCGGGGATGCGGTAGCCGACAATGCCGCCGACCAGACGCGCCGAAGAGCGCACCTCGACACCGCCGGGGTGTTTGGCGACGAGGTCGGCAGCGACGTTGCCGACGCCGACCCAGCTGAGGGTATCCGACTGAAAGTCGATGTGCGCCAGCGTCATCGCTACTCCGCGGGTGCCCGACAAGGCACGATGACAGCGCTGGACCAGGACGTCGAGCGCCTCGGCACGCGCAGCCTTGAGCACCTCGACACCGCGCTTGGCCGCGTCGGCTGCTTCTACGCCGTGCCCGAGACCATCCAATACACCGATAAGGGCGCCGGTATCGTTCACGTCGACCGCGAGCAGCCTGTCGCCGCAGGTGTTTTCACCTGGCCGCGCCCGCGCTTTGGCCGCCCACTCGATCGGACCCAGCCACCCGTGCTCAGCCATTGTTTGGAATCCACTTCCACATCTCGATAACCGTCCCCTCACCCGGTGTGGACTCGACGAACATGCGGTCCATCAGTCGGCGTGCGCCCGGCAGGCCCAGACCTAGACCGCGCCCGGTCGAATAGCCGTCCTCCATAGCCCGTTCGATGTTGGCGATGCCCGGACCGTCGTCTTCGGCACGCACCACCAGCGCCTGTCTGCCCTCCCGATCTTCTACCCCAACCCGAATCACCCCGAAACCGGCATAGCTGGTGATGTTGCGGGCGACTTCGGAGATCGCCGTGGCGATCATCGTGACATCGGTCAGCGAGAAACCGAGCTTGCGGGCCAATTGATGACCCGCCTGACGCGCCGCGACGATGTCGTCGGGATTGCCGACATCGACGACGACATCATCCGTCACCGTCAAGTCCGATCGATTTCCCTAGTCCCAGTTGCTTATTGAGCAGCGCCAGGCCTTCCTCCAGGTCCAGCGCCGTGTACATGTCGTCGAACATCAATCCCAGCTGCACCATCGCAAACGCGACCTCGGGCTGCAGGCCGACGATCACGGTGTCCGCGCCACGCAGCCGCGTCATGTGCGCAATCGTGCGCAGCGAGCGGGCGGCGAATGAGTCCATGACGTCGATGGCGGTGACGTCGACGATAATCCCTTGTGCGCGAAAGCGACTGACTCGCTCCATCAGGTCGTAGCGCAGCCGCTCGGTGTCGGAGTCGGTCAGCGCGGCCTGCACCGAGGCAATGAGGATCGGGCCCTGCTTCAGGATCGGTACTGGCATGGCACGCTCGCGTTAGCTCTCAGAGGCTTTCAGGAAGTACCGTTACCCGCCCGTTTCGCCGGTGCGGGTGACCTCGTAGCCGAGCAGACGTTCGGCTTCTTCGATACCGCCTTGCAGGTCACCGACGGCGTTCATCTTGGACAGATCCAGCCCAATCGTCACCAGGGTCAGTGCGATCTCCGAGGACAGGCCGGTGATGATCACGCTGGCGCCCATCAAGCCCGACGCGTCGACGGTCTGCACCAGGTGGTTGGCCACCGTGGAGTCGATGGTCGGCACACCGGTGATGTCGATGACGACGACCTTCGCCCGGTTCGCGCGGATGGCCCGGAGCAGCTGCTCCGTGACCTGGCGAGCGCGCTGGCTGTCCAGCACACCGATGATCGGCAAGATCAGCAACTGCTCGCGGACCTGCAACACCGGCGTCGACAGCTCGCGGATGGCCTCCTGCTGCTGGCGGATGATGCGTTCGCGTTCCTGCACGAAGCCGACGGCTACGGTGTTGGCGATCCGGTTGGCGGCGGGCTCGTAGGCGTCGAGCACTCGGTTGAGCAGATCGAAGTCGGACTGGTACTTCTCGAACAACGAACGGGCCAGGACGTCGCGCAACAGCAGCACGATCCCGACGACCTCGTTGGTTTCGACGCCACGGGGAATGATGCGCTCGGACAAGTCGCGCGCGTAATCCTGGAGGGCCTCAACGCTACCGGTCTCGAGCACCTCGACGTAGCTGTCGTACACCGTCGTCGCCTCGGAGAAGATCTCCTCGGGCGACATCGCGGTCAGCAATTCGGCTTCGGTGATTCTGCGGGCCCATTCCTCGCGCAGTGCGGTCCGGTTCTGGCGTAGGTGCTGCACCAGCTGTGGCAGCAGCAAACCCTCACTCGAGATTGACGGCGCCTGATTGGCGACGCTGGTCCCCGACAGATCCATTGTTTGATCCGACATCAAACCTCCCGGCTTGCCGCAGGCTGGCAGAAGTCCCGCGCCAAGACTAACCGAGCCTCGCCGGGCGAGGAGTTGAAGTAGTATTTCTGCCAGTTTGCTCTCGTAGGCACCGGGTCGGCACCGGGGCGCCACGCGATTGGACGCCCGATTAAGGATGATCGTTGTCAGCTGCGGATCCAATCACGACGTCGCTTGCTCGTCGCGACGGTATCGCGGTGGTAAGCATCGGCGGCGAAATCGATTTGAGTACCGCCCCGGCTTTTGAAGCCGCGATTGCGGGCGCGCTTGACGACGATCCGTCGGTTCTCGTCATTGAACTTTCCGAAGTGAGTTTCATGGCGTCGGTAGGTCTTCGGATCCTGGCTGCCACTTATGAAAAGGTCAACAAATCTGTTCAGGTCGCGGTAGTGGCGAACAATCCGGCGACAAGCAGACCGATGCAGTTGACCGGTCTAGACAAAGTCCTGTCGCTGTACCCGACGCTGGACGCCGCACTGACCGCGATAGGTACCAACTAGCTGCGCCGCAGCGTCAAGCCGTCTCCATAAGGGTCAGTGCCTGCTCGAAGAGCTGCACCGTCGTTGCATGCAGCAATTCGCCGACTTCCTTCGGGGCCTTACCCGCGCAGGCCCTGGCCAGCGTGCCCTCCAGCACGATGCCAAGCTTGAAACACGCCAGCACCGTGTACCAGGTGATGTGGGACAGGTCGCGGGTGGTGTTGCGTGCGTACTGCTCCACCAGGTCGGAGGTGCTGGCCAATCCGCCCATCTGGAACAGGGTGCCGCCGAGTGCGCTGGACGACTCGGGCTGTCGCCAGGTGGCCAGCAGCCAGCCCAGATCCAGCAGCGGGTCACCGATCGTGCACATCTCCCAGTCGACGATGGCGACGACCTCCGGACCGGTCCGGGAGAACATCACGTTGGCGGCGTGGTAGTCGCCGTGCATGATGCCCGGCGTCCACACTGACGGCCGGCCTTGTTCGAGCCAGTCGGCGACGTCGTGGACCCCGGGAATGTCGGGCCCTGGATAGTTTTCGAACTCTCGATACGATTCCAGCTCCGAAAGCCAGCGTGGCACTTGGCGTTCCAAAAATCCCGCCGGCTTGCCGAAATCGCCGAGTCCGACGGCGAGGTAGTCGACGGCCCCAAGCTTGGCGAGGGCATCAGCCATCGACAGGCCCATTTCGAACCGCACGGCCGAGTCGCCGGCATGCAGCGCAGGCAACTCTTCGCCCGCGTTGAACCCGTCGATGGGCTCCATCAGATAGAAGACCGCGTCGCCGAGCACGCCCGGGTCGTCGCAGCTGGCGATCAGACGTGGGTGCGGCACGTCGGTGCCGGCCAGCGCTGCCAGCACCTGGGTCTCCCGCATGATCACGACGTTGCTACGCGGGCGCAGGTGCTTAGGCCCGCGGCGCAGTACATATGGCCGGCCTGATCGGGTGAACCGCACCATGATGTTTTGCGTCCCGCCGCTGATCTTGGAAACGTCTTCCAGCGGGCCGTCGCCTAACCCCTGCTGCGACATCCACTCGGCCACGGTATCCAGGGCTACTAGGTCCTCCACACTGGGAAAGCTACCGTCTGCAAAGATCGCGCTATGACGCCACCGGTGATTGCGCGCTGGACCTCGATTATCGAGAACGGCGATATCGGTGAGCTCGACGCCCTGGTCGCCGAGGACGCGGTGTTCTTCTCGCCCGCGGTGTTCACGCCGCAGCAAGGCCGCGAGAAGACTCTGCTATACCTCAAGGCGGCCGCAAAAGTCTTCGGCGGTACCGACTTTCATTACGTGGAGCAGTGGTACAACGAGCGGTCCGCGATTCTCGAGTTCGCCGCGACGATCAACGGCATTTACGTCAACGGGATCGACATGATCCATTGGAACGACGACCAGCAGATCGTCTCATTCAAGGTCATGTTGCGACCGCTGAAGGCGTTGCAGACGATTATTCCCGCGATGGCAGATTTGTTGCAGCAGTAGGGGTTCCATGACTGATCGGCCTGCCCGGCTGAGCGACGTCCACGAGGTCGCCGCTGGGATGCCGTATGCGCGGCGCATCGAAGGACCGAAGGGCAACGCGATCTATCAGGTGGGCGGCAAGTCGTTCGTGTTCTTCCGCACCCCGCAGCCTGATGCCGTCGACCCCGAAACCGGGGAAGCCCTCCGCGACGTGATCATGATCTGGGTGGAATCCGAAAGCGAAAAGTTGGCCCTGGTGCAGGACCCGCATTCACCGTTTTTCACCACCGCTCGATTCGATGACCATCCGTCTGTGCTGATCCGGGCCAGCAGGCTAGCCGAGGTCAGCAGAACCGAGCTGGCCGAGCTCATCCAAGATGGCTGGCTATCGCGGACATCGAAGCGGCGGGCCGCCGAGTGGCTCGCGGCGAATCGTCCATAGCTTCGGGTGACCTTGCGCCCAGGCGCTTCTCAGCCACGCGGCGTAGCCTCCGGTGCATGCCGCGGACCGATAACGATTCTTGGGAAATCACCGAAAGTGTGGGGTCGACAGCGCTCGGGGTTGCCGCTGCCCGCGCCGCCGAAACCGACAGCGAAAACCCGCTCATCCGGGATCCATTCGCGCGAGCCTTTCTGGAGGAGGCCGGCGATGGGCTGTGGAGTCTGATGGCGAGTCCCACCAAGGCCGCCGAGCTGACGGATGACGCGGAGCTGCTGGCCCATCTGCAGGTGATGATCGACTTCATGGCCGTGCGCACAGCGTTTTTCGACGAGTACTTCCTCAACGCGGCGGCGTCCGGGGTTCGCCAAGTAGTGATCCTGGCAGCTGGTTTGGATGCGCGCGCGTGGCGACTGCCATGGCCCGACGGAACCACCGTCTACGAGCTGGATCAGACCAAGGTCCTGGATTTCAAGTCGACCACCTTGTCGCGCCGCGGCGCACGACCGACGTCGCGGCTGGTGAGTGTCGCGATCGACTTGCGACAGGACTGGCCAACAGCCTTGCAGCAAGCGGGATTTGACCCATCTCAGCCCACCGCATGGTCGGCTGAGGGGTTACTTCGGTATCTGCCGGCGCAGGCCCAGGATCTGTTGTTCGAGCGCATCGCGGCGCTCAGTCCGTCGGGTAGTTGGCTGGCTACCAACGCACCCGCAGAGAGCGCGCTGGATCCCGACCGGTTGGCGCGTCAGCGTGAACAATCGCATCGCCTGCGCGCCACGGTAGCTCGCACGCTCGGCACCGAAGTGCCCGCGGACGAAGACCTGTGGTACCCCGAGGAGCGTGGCGACGTGGCCGAATGGCTGCGCGATCACGGTTGGGATGCGTCGGCAATCACGATGGGCGAGATGCTGGCCAGATATGGACGCGACGTCCCCGCCGAAGACGTCCTGCCGCCAACCGTGTTCGTATCTGCCCAACGGCTATAACGGTTTTCGTTTCGATCCGCTAAGCGACGGGTAGGCAGCCTGTTTCACGACTAGCGGAGGAGATATCACGTGCACACTGCCTTAGAGCACGAACCGCCGGCGCCGCAGACTCCCGAACCGGTTACGCCGGCAGAGCCGCCGGAGCGCCTGACACCCGCCGAGGAGCCGGAGAGGGTAACGCCGGAGCCGCAAGAGCCGCCAGATTAAGACGCAACGTTATTCGGAGGCGGGCGACCAAGTCCAACAGCACCATTCACACAGCTTGATCTATTCGCGGGCGTGAGGGTAGCTGACCAGACGGTTTGTCAGCCGCTATTTGTCGCGTTTGGAATTCCACCGGCGGGGTACGTAACTCGAACAGAATCGTGTGAACCTACGGAGGTCACGATGCGATACGGCGGAGCGGTCAGTGTGATTGTGCTGGTCTGGCTG
>DAIODV010000089.1:0-510 GCA_036746615.1 Mycobacterium sp. | reverse complement strand
CGGAGTTCTGGCGGCCTGGCAGCGCGACTACTTCCGGTCGGGCGACACCAGCTGCGCGACAGCGGGAACCGTTGCGTTAACGGTGATTGCCGGCCCGCTGAATTACGCGGGTGTCAACCCGAGAGTGAACTGCAATTTGCCCCAGCCCAGTTCGATGTCCGTTCTCGGAATGGAGTGGTGATGATTGCGCTCGGCATCATTTTGATCATCTTGGCGCTGGTACTGAAAACCGTGCACTGGCTATTCACGATCGGCGTAATCCTGCTGGTCATCGGCGCAGTGTTCTGGCTACTGGGCAGGGTCGGCCGGCCGGTCGCCGGCAGACGCTACTGGTACTGAATCGGTCAGCGGAAAAACCCGTCACCGAAACATCGGAAAAGGAGTCCTCATGATCATCCTCGGAATCATCTTGCTCATCATTGGTTATCTGTTGCCAGTCGGCGCATCACTGGCTTCGATCCTGATTACGATCGGGTGGATCCTGGTCGTCGTCGGTGCCATCCTGTGGAT
>DAIODV010000088.1:0-11409 GCA_036746615.1 Mycobacterium sp. | reverse complement strand
AGCCTTTCGTGACGACGGAACACCGCGCGGTTCCGATGACGGCTCCAAGACCGTGCCCCTGACCCCGGTCACCGCTTCATTCTCGATGATCAGCTCGTCCACCTGGTGGCGATGCGCGAAACGTACGTTCGACTGGTCCCGCAGCCGTCGCGCGAACATTTCCACCAGGGCCGGCCCGGTTCCCCAGGTGATGTGAAAGCGGGGCACCGAGTTGCCGTGCCCCTGCGCGTCATAACCGCCACGTTCGGCCCATCCCACCAGCGGGAAAATCTGCAAGCCCCTCGCACGCAGCCAGCTGCGTTTTTCCCCGGCGGCGAAATCGACGTAGGCATGCGCCCATTGGCGCGGCCAATAGTCTTCTGGCCGGTCGAAGGCGGCGGTACCGAGCCAATCCTGTAGCGCGAGTTCGTGACTGTCGCGTACGCCCAGGCGACGCTGCTCGGGGCTGTCGACGAAGAACAAGCCGCCGAACGACCAGAACGCCTGCCCGCCGAGATTGGCGCTGTTCTCTTGGTCGACGATCAGTACCCGCATCCCGCGGTCGACTACCTCGCAGGCTGCCACCAAGCCGGCCAGGCCCGCCCCGACGATGATGACATCAGCTTCGGTGTCCATGGCGCTACACAGTAGCGACCTGAGTGGTCAGGCTGCGTCGAGAACGGCGCGATCGGCCCGCCACTCATACACGGCAGGTGCGCACCCTTGGAGCAGAGCCAGGTCTACCGCGTCCAGCATCGCTTGCAGCGGCCCAGGCTTGCGCAGGTGATGGGCCGCGACCGCGACGCGGACGATACCGTCCCTGCGGGCCACCCGCTCGGCGGAGAGCACCAGCATCCGGCACCACCACGGCTCAGCAAGAAAACCTTCCCCGATGCCCAACACCCGTCCACGCGCGGTTGTGTGGCGGACCAAATCGGTGATCCCGTGCAGATCGGCTAGCAGTCGAAAGCCGTTGCGTGGCAAAGCCTTAACCGTACCCGGCGACGCCGTCCAACCCGGCGGGGCGAACAGCCGAGTGCGCAGCCCGACGTGTTCGAGCACTCGGTCGGCGGCCATGATGCGCAGGTTGGCCTCGTGCGCGGGTAGCGCCGCGAACTCGCCACGCCGCTTCTTGGTGGCGGCCTGGTCATAGCCGTTCAACAGGATTGCGTCACCGGATGCGCGCCGCTGTGCCAGCCACTCGACGGTTTGCGGGTCGCGGTCGAGGCGATAGCCGCCCTTCAGCCGCGGGGCTACCAGCAACGAAACGGGCACCTCGCGGTTGTCCATCTGTGTGCAGAACGCCGCGACGTCGTCCAACGTGCGTTCACAGATCCCGGAGACCGAGACGATCAACTTCCCAGACACACCACAATTTTGACGACGTCAGGTGTCCAGACGGTGACGTACATGCGGACAGGAGACGTCGATCAGGCCCTGCGACCAGCTATTTCGGCAGTACAGCCTCGATCGCTGCGATAACCTCCGGCGCATCGGGCACCGTGCGTGGCCGGAATCGGTTGACTACCTTGCCTCCTGGAGCAATCAGGAACTTTTCGAAGTTCCACTGCACGTCACCGGCCTCCCCGCCGGCGTCGGGCGTCTTTGTCAGTTCGGCGTAGAGCGGATGCCGATTAGCCCCATTGACCTCGGTTTTCGCTAACAGCGGAAAGGTCACGCCGTAGGTGGTGGAACAAAAG
Organism: Mycobacterium sp.; assembly: GCA_036746615.1. Lineage (GTDB taxonomy): Bacteria > Actinomycetota > Actinomycetes > Mycobacteriales > Mycobacteriaceae > Mycobacterium. The sequence continues at coordinate 9,730 of DAIODV010000088.1, read as the reverse complement.
GTTTGGATTTCTTCGGCGGTGCCGGGCTCTTGGCCCATGAACTGGTTGCACGGAACCCCGAGGACGATAAGCCCCCGGTCGCCGTAATCGCGCGCGAGCTGTTCCAGCCCAGCGTATTGCGGCGTCAGGCCACACTTGGATGCCACGTTGACTACCAGGACCGCGTGGTCGCTGTAGTCGGCCAGCGATGTCGGACGGCCATCAAGTGTGGTCAAAGAGATCTCGGTCACAGTCATAGGGGCTCACGCTACCGCAGCACTTTAATTTGATTAGCTAGCTAGTTTCTCGTTAGGCTCGCGGTCATGGTCTCTCGCGCGGCACCGTCCGTTCCGCACGCCGAACGGCCCGCCGGGGACCCGCCCGACTACCCGGATTCGCTCGATGCCGGGCTGCTGCGCATCGCCGGTGTTTGCATTCTCGCCTCGGTGATGGCGATTCTGGACGCCACGGTCGTCGGTGTCGCCCAGCGGACGTTCATCACGGAGTTTGGATCGACTCAAGCTGTTGTCGCGTGGACGATAACGGGTTACACGCTCGCGCAGGCGACCGTGATTCCGCTGGCCGGTTGGGCATCTGATCGGTTCGGTACCAAGCGGCTGTTCTTGGGTGCGGTTTTGTGGTTTACCTCCGCGTCGCTGCTGTGCTCGCTGGCGTCAAACATCAACGAGCTCATTGCATTTCGGGTGATACAAGGGCTCGGCAGCGGAATCCTGGTGCCGTTGACATTGATCATCTTGACGCGTGAGGCCGGTCCGAGGCGGCTCGGCCGGCTGATGGCGGTGCTTGGGATTCCGATGCTTCTGGGCCCGATGTGCGGGCCGGTGCTGGGCGGCTGGTTGATCGGCGCTTACGGCTGGCAATGGATTTTCCGGATCAACCTGCCGCTGGGTGCGATCGTGTTAGCGCTTGCCGCAGTGCTATTCGTCAAAGATCGCCCGACGCCATCGGAGACGTTCGACTTCACCGGCATGCTCCTGCTCTCGCCTGGGTTGGCATCGCTGCTATTCGGAATTTCGTCGGTTCCGCGCCGCGGTACGTTCACCGACCATCACGTATGGATACCGGTGCTCATCGGAATGGGCCTGACCATCGCGTTTGTTCTGCACGCCGTGTACGGCGCCGAGCATCCGCTGATCGACCTGCGGCTGTTCAAGAATCCGGTGGTGACGTTGGCCAACGCCTCGATGTTCTTGTTCTCCGTTGGGTTTTTCGGCGTCGTGCTGTTGATGCCCAGTTGTCTGCAACAGCTGCTGCATGAAACGCCGCTGCAGTCCGGACTGCAGATGATCCCGCAGGGACTCGGCGCCATGTTGACGATGCCGCTCGCCGGTACCTTGATGGACAGACGCGGGCCCCGCAATGTCCTGCTCGCCGGCGTTGGGTTGATCAGTATCGGTTTGAGCGTATTCGCCTATGGCGCATGGAAACAAGCGGATTACGCACCGATCCTGCTGATCGGGCTGGTCATTACCGGCATAGGCCTGGGCTGCACACTGACACCGTTGTCCGGAGCAGCGGTGCAGACCTTGGCACCTCACCAGGTGGCGCGTGGGTCGACGCTGCTGAGCGTCAATCAGCACGTCGCCACTTCGGTCAGCATCGCGTTGATGTCGGTCATCTTGACCAGTCGGTTCAACCGCAGCGAAAGCATCACCGCCGCAGAGAAACTCGGCATCCTGCGTGGAAAAGCGGCGAAGCATGGCATGGTGGTTAACTCGGCGGCGCCGCCCCCGCACCCACTTTCGCCCGGCTTTACCAGCCGACTTATGCACGATCTTTCGCACGCCTACACGCTTGTCTTCGCCGTAGCCATCGTTCTGGTTGCGTTAACCCTTGTGCCCGTCGCATTTCTACCTAAAAAGCCACCGTTAGCCCGGCGCTAACGTTCGAAGAGCATCCCGGCGATCCGCTCGACCGTGGCCATCGGATCGGTAGCCTTCAGCCGCTCGTTCACCGCGTCATTGAGCCACAGCATCGAAAAGCCGTGCACCAGTGACCAAGCCGCCAGTTCGGCACCGGCGGGATCGGCTTTGGCATGCTGGTCCGGCAGCGACACCACACCCCGAGACAACTCGGTTCCGGCCGCTGCTTGAGCTGCCGTCAGTTCCCGGTTAGACGGATCGACCAGCGACTTATCGAACATCACGCGATAGTGGCCCGGATGCTCGAGGGCAAATCGCACGTAGGCCAGCGCGGCATCGAGGAACCGGGGCCGCGCACCGGCGAGGCCAGCGGCCAACAGCTCGAATCCCTCGGCAGCAAGCGCAGTGAACAGGCCGCGCCGATCGGTGAAGTGGTGCGCCGGTGCCGCGTGTGACACCCCTGCTTCGCGCGCCAACTCCCGCAACGACACCTGGTCGGGACCGCGCTCGGCAACAAGACGTGCGGCCTCGGTCAAGATCGCGGCCCGCAGATCCCCGTGGTGATAGGTCGGACGAATCATAAGCCCACTATAACGCACAAACTTGACAGTGGCTAGTTCTAGTGCATATGCTCACCGCGCACATATCTTGTCACTGTCTAGATTGGAGATGGAAATGGCTCCGCTGATCACCTTGCTGGCAGGAAGCCTCGTGGCCCGGATCGTGGGCTGGGCCGGTGTCGTCTATGTCGACGACTGGTTCAAAGCGATCGCTGTCGGTCTCGCCGCGATGTTCGTTCTGACCGGTGTCGCGCACTTCGCCCCGCCGCTCCGCGCGGCGCTGATTGCGATCGTGCCTCCGCAGCTACCGGCGCCCGGCATGCTGGTGACCGTCACCGGCGTGCTGGAACTCCTCGGCGCCGTCGGTCTGTTGGTTCCGCCCACTCGGGTCGCCGCGGCGATATGCCTGCTGCTGCTGATGCTCGCGATGTTCCCCGCCAACATCTATGCCGCGCGGATGCCCAATCCGCCCAAGTCGATGACGACGCAGCTACCCCTGCGTACCGCTGAGGAGATCGTCTACCTGACCGCTGCCATAGTGGTCGCGATCGGCAGCTGCTAGCAGCCAGGCGTATTGGTAGGCAGTCTCTTTCCAGCGCTCGTAGCGCCCGCTGATTCCACCATGGCCGGCGGTCATCTGGGTCTTCAACAGGACCGGATTGCCGTCGGTCTTGGTGTGCCGCAGCGCCGCAACCCATTTCGCCGGTTCGATGTAATAGACCCTGGTGTCGTGCAGCGAGGTCATCGCAAGTATCGCCGGATACTTCTGGGCAGCAACGTTCTCATATGGCGAATACGACTTCATATACTGGTAGACATCGCTGTCGCTCAACGGGTTTCCCCATTCGTCCCACTCGGTGACGGTCAAGGGCAACGACGGGTCCAGAATCGTCGTGAGCGGATCCACGAACGGGACCTGCGCCAGGATTCCGGCAAACAGCTCGGGGGCCAGGTTGGCGACCGCGCCCACCAGCAGCCCACCGGCGCTGCCGCCCAAGGCCACCAATTGCTCGGGTCGGGTCAGCCCGGAGTCCACTAGATGATTCGCGACGGCGACGAAGTCCGTGAAGGTGTTCTTCTTCTCCAGAAGCTTGCCGTGCTCGTACCACAGCCGACCCATCTCACCGCCGCCACGCACATGCGCAACGACGAACGTCATACCGCGGTCGAGTAGCGAGAGCCGAGCGATGGAAAAACGTGGATCTTCACAAAGCTCGTACGCGCCGTAGCCGTAAACGAGTGCCGGAGCAGGAAATTCAACGTCAGCACGATGCACGATCGAAATTGGAATCCGGGCTCCGTCTGAGGCGTACGCCCAGTCGCGGCGTTCGACGTAGTCTTCGCGCCGGTAGTCGCCGAGCACCGGCTGCTCGCGCAGCAGGGTGCGCTCCCCGGTGACGAGATCCAGGTCGTAGATCTGTACTGGGGTGACAAACGATCCCGCACCAATCCGGAGCTTGGGTGCATCCCAATTGGGGTTGGCGCCCAAGCCGACTGACATCAGCTCGGAGTCAAAAGAGATGTCCTCAGGCCTGCCATAGGTGCCGCCGTCGATGGGCCACAGCTGAATTCGCGGAAGTGCCTCACCGCGGTAGCTGACCACCAGGTGGCCGGCGAAGGCATCGACCGCGTCCAGTCGCACGTCGTCGCGGTGCTCGATCAGCGTGCGCTGGGAAGTCGGGTCATCGACAGACGCCTCGGCCAGCGTGAAATTGACTGCACCGTCGTTGTGCAGGATTAGAAACCGGTTCTGCCCATCGACGATCGCGTGTTCCACCGAATACTCGACACCGTCGCGCCGCGGTAGCACGGTGACGAACTCGGCGTGCGGGTCGGCGGCGGGCGCATAGCGGATCTCTGAGGTGATGGCCGACGCCGACACGATCAACACGTAGGCGTCACTGCGCGTGCGGCCCACCGCAAGCCAGTACCGCTCGTCGGCTTCGTGATACACCTTCTCCGCGGGTAGTCCTGACGCGAGGCGGTGTCGCCACACCGCTTCGGGGCGCCACGCCGCGTCGACCGTGACGTAGTACACGGTGCGATTGTCGGTAGCCCAGGTCGCTCCGGCGCCGATTCCGACGATCTCATCCGGGTATTGCTCGCCGGTGCGAAGATCCCTGAACCGCAACGTATAACGCTCATCGCCGACCACGTCGACGGAGTAGGCCAACACGTTGCCATCGGGGCTGACACTGGCGGCGCCCAGTGCGAAGTAGTCATGCCCCTCGGCTTCGACGTTCTCGTCGAGCAATATTTGCTCACCCGGAATCTCGGTGTTCTCGTCGAAGATCGGCGGGTTCCAGTCGGTTGGATCACTTACCGGACAACGGCATTGGACACCATATTGCTTGCCTTCAAAGCTGCGGGCGTAATACCACCAGTCGCGCCGTCGGATCGGCACCGACAGATCGGTCTCTTTGGTGCGCGCCTTGATCTCGTCGAAAATCTTCTGGCGCAACGGCTCGAGCGGAGCGGTCATCTGGTCGGCGTAGTCGTTCTCTGCTTCCAGATGAGCGATCACTTCCGGGCTGGACTTGTCGCGCAGCCATTCATACGGATCGACGAACACGTCACCGTGAAATTCCCGTGGAGAATCGACCCGCTTCGCGACGGGCGGTATTGGCAGGTCGCTCATGCCTTCGGCCCGATCCAGTCGTCGAAGCGCAGCCCGGAGATCCGTTCGTACGCTTCGATGTAGCGATCACGAGTGGCGTCGATGATGCTCTGGGGCAGCGGCGGCGGAGGCTTGGATCCCGAGCGGTCCCAGCCAGAGTCCGGGCCGGTCAGCCAGTTACGGACGAACTGCTTGTCGAAACTGGCCTGCACCGCGCCGGCGCGATAGTCGGCGGCCGGCCAGTACCGCGAAGAATCGGGGGTGAAGATCTCGTCGGCCAGTACCAAGTTGTCGTGCGCGTCGATACCGAACTCGAATTTGGTGTCGGCGATGATGATTCCTCTTTTCAGCGCGTGGTCGGCCGCCTGGACATAGGTCTGGATCGTGCGATCACGCAACTGATTGGCGCGCACGCCGCCGACCATCTCGATCACACGGGCAAACGAGATGTTCTCATCATGTTGTCCCAGTTCGGCTTTCGTCGCCGGGGTGAACAGCGGCGAGGAGAATCTGCTGGCCTCGACCAAGCCCGGCGGCAATGAGATGCCGCACACCTTGCCGGTCTGCTGGTAATCCAGCAATCCGGAGCCGGTCAGGTACCCGCGTGCGACGCACTCCACCGGAACCATCTTCAGCTCTCGCACCACCAATGCGCGGCCAAGAACCTCCTCCGGGATGCGCGGATCGTCCGGCGGGCCGGCAAGGTGGTTGGGCGCATCGACGAGGTCGAAGAAGAACACGCTCATCGCCGTCAAAATCCGGCCCTTGTCGGGAATCGTGCTGTCCAGCACATAGTCGAACGCCGAAATCCGGTCGGTCGCGACGAACAATAGGTTGTCGTCGTCGACGCGGTACAGCTCGCGGACCTTGCCACTGGCCAGGTGCCGGTAGTCGGACAGAGCGGGACGCATCGGGCCAGCCTAACGGGGCGTCATTTTTTACTGCGCCGAGATTGACAGCAGAGCCGAAAACGGCACGGAAATCCGCTCTGACGTCGATCTCGAGGTAGCGCAGAGGTAGTGCGGCGGATGTGTTGGGATCGAGCTATGAAATCGCGGTTTCTCCCCTACGCCACTACGCCGCGCCGACTGCTGGCGCAATTGTTCAGTGACGCCTTCGTCGTCATCTGGACCTTTGTCTGGGTGCTGGTCGGTCTGGCCGTCCACAGCGCGGTGTCGACGATCGCCGCAGTCGGCCGGCAGGTCAAAGGCGGCGCCGACGGTGTCGCCGACAGCCTCAAATCGGCCGGACATAGTGCCGATCGCGTCCCATTGGTCGGTGACGCGATGAGCAAGCCGCTCACCGCGGCCGCTAAGGCCGCCCTCGACATCGCCGGCGCCGGGCACAACCTGGACACCACCGCCACCTGGCTGGCGGTGGTGCTGGCGCTGGCAGTCGCTGCGCCACCTGCCGTTGCGGTGGTGGTGCCTTGGCTGGTCTTGCGCATCCGGTTCTTCCGCCGCAAGTGGACCGTGAGCACGCTGGCGGCCACACCCGCCGGCGAACAGCTGCTGGCGCTGCGGGCGCTGGCCAACCGGCCGTTGCGCCGGCTGACCGCCGTCAGTCCCGATCCCGTCGGCGCGTGGCGCGTCTCGGACCCGGTCGCGATCCGAGGGCTCGCCGCGCTCGAACTGCGATCGGCGGGGATTGCCGCCCGCGTTCGTTAGCCACGCCGACGCAGGAGCGCGCGGCGCAACCGCAGCAGTCCGGCGACAGCCACAATCAGCCAAACCGCGAATGCGTCCCAGAAGAAGACCAGCGAAATCGTATGCATCGACCGCATATTCAGTTCGGTCGCCATGGCGCCGGTCGCCACCGAGTACATGCCTAGCGGGAACACCAGTGACCACCACGCCCCGGTGAACTGTAGGACGTCGGGCCGCTGGGTGATGCGGTGCAACCCGAAGTAGATCAGCGGAGGTATCCACAGCGTGGCCGCCACCCAGGTGACGATGGTGATAATTCGCACGGCTGTAGCCAGCCATCCGGAAATTTGCTGATGCAAAATGTCGCCGGCGAGCGTCGCAATTGCGAGCGCTCCCATCATGATCCACGAGTCCGGCGCGAAACCGTCTCGGTCGCGACGCTCCACCACTGCGCGCCACAGGATTAGCCACGTCATCAGCGCGTAGATACCGATTGCCGCCCACCAGATGGGCACAGCGGCGAGCAGCCACCAATGCTCACCGGTGTGAAAGGAAACCTCGCTCATCACGATCACCAGCCCGGATGTTCCGACACTGGCCAGCTCCCACGCACCGTGGGCGTGCCCGCGCAGCGCCGCCCATCGGTGCGCCGACATATTCCGGGCGGTAAGGACAATAAGCACGAGCCATGCCAATAGCGCGAGGACGCTGAGCATCCGCAGCAGCGCAAAGTTGAACGACAGCCTGGTGTCCAGCACCGCGCATGCGGCGACGAAGGTGAACAGCCGTAGGCTGATGTCAGGATCGGCCAAGTCCCAGAATAATTTTCGGCGTCGTGCAGCTGCAGCGGCGATAATTGCGGCGACCAGTAGACCCAGACCCAGTGATGCCAGCACACCCAGCGCAACGCTGAGCCCGACATAGTCGTGATCGCGCGCACCAATCGACACAATTCCGGTCGCCATCACCGCAGCGAACACGTCCGGCTGCGGCTCGAAATTGGCGGACCGGAACTTCACAACCTCAGCGCAATTCGACGACCAGGTGCCGGATACCGGTATGCCGGTTGCTGCGAGTCCACTCGACCGGCCGCACCACCTGCACCGCCTGGAAACGCGAAAACAGTTCCTCGAACAGCACTCGCAGCTCCAGCCGAGCCAGATTGGCGCCCAGACAATAATGCACACCCTGACCGAAACCCAAGTGTGGATTGGGTTTTCGGGTGATGTCGAACTCGTCGGCGTGATCGAACACGCTGGCATCCCGGTTGGCCGAGCCTTCCCAGATCTGCACCTTCTGGCCCGCCTCGATCGACGCGTCGCCGACTGTGGCGGCGCGGGTCGCGGTGCGCCGCTTGGACGGCGACGGCGATGTCCACCTGACAATCTCCTCGACCGCCGTCGGCAGCTTGTCGAGATCCTCACGCAGCGAGCGCAATTGCTCCGGATGCTCCGCCAGCGCCAGCAGCCCGCCGCCCACCGCATTGCGCGTCGTCTCCGCACCGGCGCTAAACAGCAAGCTGAAAAACAGATACAACTCAAGGTCCGACATTGCCGGAGCCTCAGAGTCGTCAAGCATCGCATTGGCCACGACCGACAACATGTCGTCGGTTGGCTCAGCACGCTTGGATGCGATCAACTCCTGGCCGTAGGAGTACATCCGTGACCCGGCTTCCTCAACGGAAAGTTGCGACAAGGACGCTGTACGCGAGCCGCCGAAGTCGAACTGCGGCTCGATGGCTTCGAAAAGCCAATGCCGTTCGGACTCCGGCACTCCCAGCAGGATGCAGATCATCTGCATCGGCAATTCGGCGGCGATGTCCACCAGAAAGTCGAACGCCTCGCCCGGCACCACCGCGTCCAGCAGCCGACGCGTCCGGGCCCGAAGATCGTCTTCGACGAGACGGATCATCCGTGGCGTCAGCCCGGAGCTGACCAGTCGCCTGATCTGCGAATGCCGCGGATCGTCCATCATGTTGAGCACCTGGCCCGCGATGGAAAGGTCCTGCAAGAGCGTGCCACCGCATGGCCGGTCACCGCCGGTGACTGACGAGAAGGTCACCGGGTCCTTGAGCACCGCAAGTGTTTCCGCGTATGTGGCGACTGACCAGAAGCCCTCTCCGTCGGGGGTGTGCTCCGTGGGCTCGTGCCAGTACACCGGTGCTTCTCGACGGTGAACAGCGAACAGCTCATGCGGAAATCCGTTGGCGAAGTTGTCCAGATCGGTGAAGTCGATCTCCGAGAGAGCGCCGGCGAGAGTCATAGGATGGCGCCCGGGGTGTACTTGGCGGCGGCCGGATAACGGCCGACGAGCGCGTCCACCCCGGCAACCACCGCGTCGACCTGGTCACCGGCAGCACCGATGAACGCCTGCTTGTCGGCCAGCGCGGCGTCGAGCCCCGCTCGGTCCAGCGGCAGCCGCGGATCGTCGGCCAGCCGGTCGAGTAAGTCTGGCTCGGCGCCGCGTTCGCGCATCGCCAGCGCGGTGGCCACCGCGTGTTCTTTGATCACCTCGTGGGCGGCCTCGCGACCCATTCCGGCGCGCACGGCCGCGATCAGAACCTTGGTGGTGGCCAGGAACGGCAGGTAGCGCTCCAGCTCCCGCTCGATCACCGCGGGATAGGCGCCGAACTCGTCGAGCACTGTCAGCATCGTCGCGATCTGGCCGTCGACCGCGAAGAAGCTGTCCGGCAATGCAACTCGGCGCACCACCGAGCAGAACACGTCGCCCTCGTTCCACTGCGCGCCGGCCAATTCAGCAGCCATCGACGCGTAGCCGCGCAACACCACCTGCAACCCGTTGACCCGTTCGCAACTGCGGGTGTTCATCTTGTGCGGCATCGCTGACGATCCGACCTGCCCGGGCGCGAACCCCTCGGTGACGAGGTCGTGGCCGGCCATCAGCCGGATGGTGTGCGCCAGCGACGACGGTCCCGCACCAAGCTGCACAAGAGCGGACACCACTTCGTGGTCCAACGAACGCGGATATACCTGGCCGACACTGGCCAAAACCGTTGTGAATCCGAGGAAGTCAGCGATGCGCCGT
>DAIODV010000087.1:10956-11440 GCA_036746615.1 Mycobacterium sp. | reverse complement strand
GCGGTCATCCGGTCCATCCGCGAGATGATGGCGGCTGCGGCCGCGGCGGTCGTGATTGACGCGCCGAGCACGGTCTGTGGAGCCAGCGCGCTGGCCCCGATGATCGCCGAAGGACTGCACACTCGCGGCCGCGCCAGCGCCGTGCAAGTCGACGACGCGCGGTTCAAAGTACTCGCCGCACAGATCATCCAGGACACAAGCGGCACTTGCGAGGCATCTTCCCCGCAAGTGGAGAAGCATGGATACCGTCGACACCGGGGGCTACTAGTGGTGACCATCCTGCTGATCGTCGCGGTATTGGGGTTGTTCGGGACACTCAGACTGGGACGTCACTCCGTGCCGGTGGGCGATGGCATGGCCACGACGTTTCTGGTGGAAGGTCATGTTGCCCTGGAGGTTCCGGCACAATGGCCGATTCAGCGCGTCGTTGCCGGGCCGGGTTCGGCACGGGTGCAGGTTACATCGCCGTCGGATCCGGAGGTGG
>DAIODV010000087.1:0-10946 GCA_036746615.1 Mycobacterium sp. | reverse complement strand
CTGCATGTGACGCAATCGCAGCTGCCCATCGCAACCCTGAGCGCGACCGCCGAGTCGCTGAAACATGCAATCGACGCCGAGCCAACCGGGGTGTTCATCGACTTCAACCCGGCCGGCACTAGTGCCGGCCGCCCGGCGGTTACCTATCGGGAGGCCCGGGCTACGCACGACATCCAATGGATCGTGTTGATCGACAAAACGATTCGTATCAGCATCGGCTGCCAAAGCCGTCACGGCAAGGACGATGCAGTGCGGCAGGTATGTGACCGGGCCGTGCGGTCGGCACGGGCAGTGAGCTAATTGCTCAGCGCAACGGGCGGTGGCCCAGTGAGACCTCCAGCAGGCGCTTCTTCTGCTCCGTGTATTCCTGCTCGGTTATCTTGCCTGTGTCGCGTTGCTTGGCGATCTCGCGGATCGCCGCCGCGACTCCGGTGACAACGGTTCGCGGCGCGGGTATCACGTCGGCCTCGTCGTCGGTGGCACCGGCAGCGCGGCCCGTCAACCGGGCGTGGGTCACCGGCTTTCCGTTGGTCTGGTTCGGGTTGGCCGCCGGCGGGCCGGCCATGGCTTGGCCTGCCATCCCCGCAATTCCCATCTGGTTGAACGCATTTGCCGAGCCGGCTTCCACCGCCGGTGCAGCTGCCGCAGCAGGGCTGGTGAGCGGCGTCGTAAAGGCGGTCGGCCGGATTTCGGGCGCGGTGACGGTCCAGTTCGACGGAACGGACAGTCTCCCAAGGATATTCGCGTTGCCCAAGCTCGCCGAGACCGTGGGCGCGGGCGCCACGTCCGGGTTGGTGAGAGTCGCCGGAAACGGCTTTATCGGCGCAACACCGGTACCTGGCCAGGGTTCCTGCCCTTGCCAGCCGCTGACGATGTTATCTGTGTTCTGACCGTAAACCGTGCCGAGATAGGCAATGGGAAGGTCTACCGGCCCGGACAGGGCGTCCATCGGGATGATGCCGAACATGGTGGCCAGATCGGTTGGCGCACTGAAAAAGACGCTGATCAGGTTGGCTATAGTGCTTAGCGGGTCGGTCTGGGCTGGCGCTGCGGCACCAGACAATGCTTGCGGCACAGCGGATATGGCGGTTTGCACGTTGCCGGCCGAGGTGCTAGCAGCTTGGCTGACCGAGGCAGCCTGGCTGGCGGTTCCGCCCGGATCGGTGTTCTGGTGCGGCGAGGTAAACGGGGTCAGCACGGTCGCGGCCGCCGATGAACCCGCATACCCATACATCGCCACCGCGTCCTGCACCCACATCTCGGCATACAGCGCCTCGGTGGCCGCGATCGCCGGTGTGTTCTGCCCGAAGAAGTTTGTCGCCACCAGAAGCGCCAGCAGGCTGCGGTTGGCCGCGATCTCTGGCGGCGGAACCGTCATCGCGAACGCCGCCTCGTAACCGGCGGCCGCCGCCCGGGCTTGGGCGGCGGTCTCTTCGGCTTGCGCAGCGGTGGCACTAAGCCATTCGACGTAGGTCGCGCCTGCGGTCGACATCGCTGTGGACGACGGACCCGACCACGATCCGGAGGTCAGCTCCGACACAATTGACTGGTAAGCGCTTGCGGCTGTATATAATTCGTCAGCCAAGCTGCCCCAGGCTTGCGCAGCGGCCATCATCGGCCCCGATCCAGGACCGGTATACATCCGGCCGGAGTTGATCTCCGGCGGATAGATCCCGAAATCCATTGATGCGCATTCCTTTTCCAGGCAACCGGCGCTTGCACCGCATAGCGGCGGGCGGCTCAGCGACCGAGCAGGCGGTTCTTCTGCTCGATGTATTCCTCGTCGGTCAAAATTCCTTCGTCGCGGAGCTTGGCGAAGTCACGTAGCTCGGCGGCGACTCCGGTGACCACGGCCCGAGGCTTGTCTTTCGGCGCCTCGTCCTTATCGCCCTTTGCCGCACGGTCATTGGTGCTTGCCGCTTCTTTGCCGCGAGCCGGCGCGCGTGCGCCTTTCGCCGCCTTGCCGGCGCCGGTGCCGACAGTCCCTGCCATGGCTCGCCCGGCCATGCCCGCCAGCGCCATCTCGGAAAGCGTGCTACTGGAACCAAGTTCTGCCGCCGGCGCGGCGGTGGCCGCGACCGTGGTTTCCGAGAGCGCGGGCAGCGTGTAGGAGATGGGTTTTACCGCCGGTGTCGCGACGGTCCACGTCGGTGGCACGGACAAGGCTCCGACTGTGTTGGCCTCGCCCAGGCCGGCCGAAAGGTTGGGCGGCGGTATCGTGCCCGGCGGCAAGTTGAGGAGCCGTGGGGGGAACGGTTCCACGGGTGCCGGCCCGTCGTCCGGCCACGCCGCTTGCCCGTTCCAACCGCTGACGATGTCGTCTGTGTGCAAACCGGTGCCGGCACCGACGATGTCCAGGGGAAGGGCGACCACCCCGAGCGTGCCGAAAGGTATGTCGGCGCCAAAGGTAGCGATGGCCGCCGGTGCGTCGAGGAAAATAGCGATCAAGTTGCTCAACGTGCTCAGCGGGTCGGTCTGCGCCGGCGCCGCGGCTCCCGTCGCCAGGCTCTGCAGGGCGCCGGGTACCGAAGAGAACGCTTGCTGAATCGACGACACCGTGCTCTGCACGTTGCCGGCGGAAGTTCCGGCCGCCTGGGTAGCCGCGGCGGCCTGGGCGGTCGACGCACCCGGGTTGGTGTTTTGCTGTGGCGGGGTGAACGGCGTCAAGGCTGTCGCGGATGCTGACGAAGCTGCGTAGCCGTACATCGCCGCCGTATCCTGCGCCCACATCTCGGCGTACTGAGCCTCGTTGGCGGCGATGGCCTGCGTGTTTCGGCCGAACAAGTTCGTCGCCACCAGCGTCATCAATCGACTCCGGTTGGCGAGGACCATCGGCGGGGGCACTGTCGAGCTAAATGCCGTCTGGTAGGCCGCGGCCGCGGCTTTGGCCTGGGCGGCCGTCTCCTCGGCCTGCACTGCCGTCGCGGACAGCCACGTGACGTAGGACGCGGCAGCGGCCGCCATCGATGCCGACGCGGGCCCCCGCCACGAGCCCGCCGTCAATCCCGAAACCACAGATTGATAGGAGTTGGCCGCCGAATGTAGCTCGGCGGCCAGTCCATCCCAAGCCTCGGCGGCGGTGAGCATTGGCGCCGAGCCGGGGCCCGTATACATTCGAGCGGAGTTAACCTCTGGCGGATAAATCCCGAAATCCATTGCTAAGCCACTCCTCTAGTTCACCGCGATCGAGTTGGGCTTGCACCCGGCCGTGGCTGCGCCGGTGACTGCCGGGTGAATCGTGGCATGCGCCAATAGCTTTGTCGCCTCTGGACCCGGCGCGTCGTCAGTTGACGCGAGAACCGGTGCGGGCGTCGCGGCGCCGACAATGCATCGGAAGATTATCGGCCGCCGCCGCAGACATTCGGGGTCAACAGTCTGAAAATTCATCGCCCTCCCTTTCGGTGATAATGGTCGGGCAAACCGCTTAATTCGTCACGTCAGGTTGTAGTTTGGGGCGTCCACCAGCACAGTCCTTGGCCGGTGGGCAATTCCATTATCGGCTTTTAACGGAAGGTATCCGAAACTATAACGCTTTCTTAACGGCATTTTGTGGCGGCACCCATTTGCATTTCTCAGGTTAATCACCTGTATTTCTCAGGTTCATGAATTTGTCGCCATCGTATCGCTCCGGCACCTGCCTTCGCTCCCCGCATCGATAGCCCGGCTGAAGTCGGACCTGATTCTAGGGGCCATCCCCTGTGAGTTAGCTGGTAACGAGTTGGACGTCAGCTGTCAACGTTCAGCCTGCGCGCGCTTCACTGCCGGTATTGGCATCGACGGCGGCACCTTGGCCGTCGCGGGGGCCATCCTCGTCGCTCGCCGGCTGCCGCAGTGGCAGCCCCCTGCGCAAGGTGCCCAGCAATTCCCGATACGGGCCGACCAGATAGAGAGTGTCGCCTCCTCGAAGGCGGTCATCTCGGCGCGGGCGCAGTTTGAGCGGTTCGTCCTGCCGGTTGAACGCGATGACGCGAATTTGGGTGGACATTTCGAACATCTGTAGCCCGTCGAGGTCGCTGCCGGGCGCTACCCGCATGGCGCCGACCATGAACGAACTCTGGCCAACCGAAAACGTCCCCAACACCTCCAGGCCGCTCGCGGCGCCGATGAACCACGGCGCGGCCAGTTCGACGGTGGACCGGACGTTGTCGAACCCGAACCGCTGGGCGACCGCAAATCCCAGCGCGCGGTCGTAGACCCTCAGCACAAGTGGAACCTCGGCCCGACGGTTGATCTCGGGCAGCACGCGCGGTCCCAGCATCTCGGCCAGGATGATTCCGGTCTCGATATTGATCATGTCGTCGCGGGTCACCACCGCCACCGCGCGGGCGCGATCAGCCCGTGCCGATTCCAGCGTCTGGAGCAGGGTGGCGTCGCCGAAGATCACCGGCACGTCGAGTTCGCGCGCCACCGACAAGAAGCGGTTCTCCTCGTCGCGCTCGATCACCGCCACGTCGTGTCCGGCCGCGACGAGATCGCTGACGACACGGATCCCGAGCTCGCTGAGCCCGACCACGATGATGTGGTTGCGCAGATGGCGCACCCGCGGGCGCGCCGACGCGATGACGAAGCGCTGTGACAACAGCACGTCGGCGATGAACGCCACGAGCAACGCGATGGTGGTCGCTCCGCCGAACATCAACATGGCAGCGAAGAGGCGCAGCCAGGTGACCTGATGGCCGAAGCTGAAGTCACCATAGCCCGTGGTGGTGATCGTCTCGACGGTGAAGTACAGCGCGTCGATCCACGACATCCGCGGGCGCTGATAGTTGAAATGCAACACGGACATTGACGTGATCATCAAAATGCCCGCGGCCGCTAATGCTGGGTAAAACGCCGGGTTGAAATCATTGAGCACCACCCGGATCGCATCGAGCACTCGACGCAACCGGGGCCGTCGTGCGCGCGTGCCGGTCGGCGGCGCAACCTTGACGCCGCGATCGGCCGCCTCCTCGGTGGTCCCGATCATCATCGTCCAGTCACCGGCGTGCACCCGTTGATCCCGACTTGGGCATGCCACCACCTCGCCCGGGTCAGGGGAGTTCTCGCCGCGAATGACCGCTACCGGTGCCAAGTCGCCGTAGATCTCCCACAGCGTTCCGTCGCGGGGTGCCTCGCTGCCATAGGCGACGAAGTCGATACCGGCTGCCTCGAACGGGTGGGTGGCGTGTGACAGGCAGGCTTCCACGACGGCCGGTGCCGCGAGTTCGGCGACGTTGAAAATTGCGCCGGGTCCATTGCCGTCGGCTACCGCCTCGCGTAGCACGTCGTTGGTCAGCCGCGCCACCACTCGCAGGTTTGGGTTGGCTTTCCTTGCCAGCAAGGCGATTTCGAGATTGAGCGCGTCGTCATCACCGGCGCAGACGACGGCGATCGCACGCGCGACTTCGGCGCGGACGAGCTCGCGAGCGACGCCGATGTCGGCCAGCTTTGCCTTGTCCAGCTTGACAACCCGCGCGCCGGCGCGTTTCAGCTCATCGATGACCGTCGTGGCAAGTGCATCGTCCCCGCTGACAATGATGTGATGATGCATGCTCTCATCCGCCACTCGGGAATACCTGATCGCGATGGAGTCCAAAGCCCCAGCGCGGCGAGACACCCGCTTTGCCGATGCCGTTACTGATAGAGGCTACACCACAGCTTTGAGTCGTCCCGCTCCAACACCCAGTTTTGCTGGCACGGAAAGCTGTTCGCGCAGAGGCGCTCACGCCTCGAAGCGATAGCCCATGCCAGCCTCGGTCAGCAGATGGTTCGGATGCGACGGGTCGTCCTCGAGTTTGCGTCGCAGTTGCGCGAGAAACACACGCAGATAATGGGTTTCCTTGGCATACTTCGGTCCCCAGACCTCTTTGAGCAACTCCTCGCGCCCGACCAGCTTGCCACGGTTGCGCACCAGCATCTCCAACATGCCCCACTCCGTCGGCGTCAGGTGGACCTCGGCGCCGTTCTTGATCACCTTTTTCGCCGAGAGGTCGACGATGAACGACTTGGTCTCCACCACCGGATTGTCCGCGCCGGTGGCCACCGTGGCCCGCCGCACCGCGGCGCGCAACCGCGCGAGCAGTTCGTCCATGCCGAACGGCTTCGTCATGTAATCGTCGGCACCCGCGTCGAGCGCCCCAACCTTGTCACTGGAATCGGTCCGTGCCGAGAGCACGATCACCGGGGCTGTCATCCAGCCGCGCAACCCGGCGAGCACGTCGATGCCGGATATGTCGGGCAGCCCGAGATCCAGGATCACCACGTTCGGCGGCTGCTCGGCTGCGGCGGCCAATGCACGCGCGCCTGTCGCCGCGGTGATCACGTCGTAGCCGCGCACCGACAAGTTGATCCGCAGTGCCCGCAGCAGCTGCCGATCGTCGTCGACTACCAACACCCGAGTCATGGCTGCGAATCCGCGGTTGGGGCGGCGGCCAACTCCATTGCGACGGTCAACCCGCCACCAGGAGTGTCGGTCGCTCCGATGGTGCCGCCCATCGCTTCGACGAAGCCCTTGGCCACGGACAGGCCCAGCCCCAAACCGGTGGTGTTGTCGGTATCGCCAAGCCGCTGAAACGGTTCGAACATCTGCTCGGCAGCGTCCCCGGCGACGCCTGGCCCCTCGTCGACCACATTGATCAGTACTCGATCGGCGACCTGGGCGGCATTGATCCGCACCAAGCTGTCGGGCGCGTAGCGCAGCGCGTTGTCGATGAGGTTGGACAGCACCCGATCCAGCAACCCCGCATCAGCCAGCACGACGGTGCCGCCCACATCCACCTTGACCCGATCGGGGGCGTCGTGACCGAAGACCGTGCTGTGTGTGCCGATACTGACCAGCGCGCGTTGTACGGACTCCTCGACGTACACCTCGGCGAGCTCTGGCCGCACCGCGCCCGCGGCCAGTCTGGACGAATCCAGCAAGTTGGCGACAAGTGCGGAGAGCTGGTCGATCGACTCTTCAACGGTGGCAAGCAATTCCGCGGTGTCGTCGGTGGAGAACGAGACGTCTTCGGCGCGAAGGCTCGACACCGCGGCCTTGGCGGCGGTCAGGGGAGTGCGGAGGTCGTGACCGAGCGCCGAGAGCAGCAGCCGACGCATCTCACTGGCTTGAGCAAGGGTGTGGGCCTTGCCCGCCTCTTCGGCGAGCTCGTGTTGTTTGACCAGACCGGCGGCTTGGGTGGCGACAGCCGACAAAACTTTGCGGTCACGCGCGGTCAACGCCCGCCCGGACAGCAGCAACCAGAATTCGTCATTGCCGGCGCTGACCGCGGTGTCAGCGGAATCGACCTTCTCGCACGGGTCTTTGCCGACCGCCGTGATCACCTGCCGGTCACCGTCGACGTCACGCACCAGGCTGACCGTGCGTTGGGAGTACGCCTCGCGTACCCGCTCCAGCAGCGTGTCCAGACTGCCGCCGCGCAGCACCGAACCGGCGAACAGCGCCAGCAACTCGGCCTCTTGAGCCGCAAGCCTGGCCTCCCGAGCACGGTTGGCCGTGGTGTCGACCAGTGCGGCGACGCCGACGGCTACTCCCAGGACAACCACTTCGGTGACGAGGTGGCTGGCGTTGGCAACGGCGAAGGAGCCCCGCGGGTCGGTGAAAAACCAGTTCAGTATCAGCGCGGACAACACCCCTGACACGAACGCCGGTGCCACGCCGCCAAAGAGGGCGACGCCTATCACCCCGAGGAAGAAAATCGCGGTCTTGCCGCCGACGTCCAGCACCGAGTCCAACCAGGCCGCGGTGACTGCGTACATGACCCACGGCACGGAGATGGCCGCGAGCCACGAGGCCAATCGGCGACCCCGCGGCGAGATTGACGCGAACGAGAACCCGGGGTGGACCTGGTCGTGGGTGACCATGTGGACGTCGATCTTGCCCGAGTTCTTGATGGTGGCCGCGCCGATTCCCTCACTGAAAAAGCTCGCCCACCGGGACCGTCGCGAGCTGCCGAGCACCAACTGGGTGGCGTTGGTCTCGCGGGCGAATTCCAGCAATGCCGCCGACACGTCATCGCCGACTACGGTGTGGACCGTCGCGCCCAGGCTCGTGGCAAGCTCGCGCACTTTGGTCGCCTGCAGCGCCGAGATCCCCGACAGCCCGTCGCCGCGGACGACGTGCACCACCATGAGTTGCGCGCTGGACTTCGATGCGATGCGAGAAGCGCGTCGCACCAACGTTTCCGATTCCGGGCCACCGGTCACCGCGACAACTACCCGTTCGCGGGTCTCCCAGCTATCCGTAATCTTTTTCTCGGCACGATAAGTCGCCAACGCCGCATCGACCTGATCGGCAAGCCACAGCAGCGCGAGTTCACGCAGCGCGGTCAGATTGCCGGGGCGGAAATAGTTGGACAGTGCCGCATCGACCCGCTCCGGCGGATAGACGTTCCCGTGAGCGAGCCTGCGCCGCAGCGCTTCCGGCGTGATGTCGACCAGCTCGATCTGGGCGGCTTTTCGAACGATGTCGTCGGGCACCGTTTCACGCTGTTCGATTCCGGTGATCGAAGCGACGACGTCGTTAAGGCTTTCGAGATGCTGAATGTTGAGCGTGGAGATCACGGTGATCCCCGCGTCAAGCAGCATTTCGATGTCCTGCCAACGTTTTGAGTTGGCACTGCCGGGGATATTGCTGTGCGCGTATTCGTCGACCAGCGCTACCGCCGGGCGACGCTCCAACACCGCCTCGACGTCGAGCTCGGCGAATTCGGAACCGCGGTAGGTCAGCTTGCGCCGCGGAATGACCTCGATTCCGTCGAGCAACTCGGCGACCTTCTTGCGGCCGTGGGTCTCTATGACCGCCGCGACGACGTCGGTGCCGCGGCCCTGCCTGCGATGCGCCTCGCCAAGCATGGCACAGGTCTTGCCGACGCCGGGTGCCGCGCCGAGGTAGATGCGCAAATCACCGCGCCGGCGCGGCTGCGCCTGCTCGGCGGCTGCCTGTGGCGCCGCCTGCGCATCGGAAGTCACAGCAACATCATCTATGACTTCACGGGGTAATTGCGATCCAACTCGAGATTGAGTTGCAGCACGTTGACCACCGGCTCCCCGACGAAGCCGAACAGACGACCGTGCTTGCTCTGGCTAACCACGGCCTGCACCTGGGCAGTGCTGATGCCGCGCGCGTGGGCCACTCGCGCCACCTGGATAGCGGCGTATGCCGGCGAGATGTCTGGATCGAGGCCGCTGGCGCTGGCGGTGACGGCGTCGGCAGGCACAGCTGGGTGCTGCGGCGCGGCGCCGCGGATCGGGACGATCTGACCGATCGAGTAGTCGTGGCCGGACTGAGCGCATTGCACCCGCACATCCTCGTAGATTTGCTGGAACACCGTCGTCGCTGGGCTGCCGGGCTTGGCGCAGGGCTCGTTGACGCTGACCACCCGGGTCGGATGGGTCACGTTTCCCGATGAGTCCCGAGGACCGATCACCGACAGCACGGCGCCCACCCCGTCACCGGTGCAGAACGGGCGCGAACCGTCGACCTTCTCGAGCTTTCCGATCGCGAGACTGCGCGAGCACACCTGGGTTAGCAGGCTGGGTTTGTCGGGTGTGTCGACGACGCTTTCCGGGCCCAAGTTGGTGGCGCCCGACGCCGTTGGGTCATAACCGTTTCCGGCAGCCGACGGCCTGCTCTGAAAGTACTGTTGCAGTGGGCTGCCGTCTTTGTCAGTGAACAGCTGGCCAATCAGCTTGCTACCCATCGGCTTTCCGGAAACATTGACGATCGAGCCCTCGGCCTTGGCGTGCAAGCCGGGAAGCAGCGCGATTGCCCAGACGGCCAGGGGATAGACGAAGCCGGTGATCGCGGTCAGCACGAGCAGCGCACGCAGTGCCGCCCACTGCTGACGAATCAAGTTGGAGAGATTCATTTTCAGCCCATCCCAGGGATAAATTGCACGATCAGGTCGATCAGTTTGATGCCGATGAACGGCGCGACGATGCCGCCCAGACCGTAGATATACAGGTTGCGGCTCAACAGCTTTGACGCGCTGCTCGGGGTGTACTGCACGCCACGCAGCGCCAGTGGAATCAGTGCGACGATGATCAACGCGTTGAAGATCACCGCGGAAAGGATCGCCGACTGGGGGCTATGCAGCCGCATGACGTTGATCAGGTCCAGCCCCGGGAACAACGCCACAAACATGGCCGGGATGATCGCGAAGTATTTGGCGATGTCATTGGCGATCGAGAATGTGCTCAACGCGCCACGCGTGATCAACAGCTGCTTGCCGATTTCCACGATCTCGATGAGCTTGGTGGGGTCGGAGTCTAGGTCCACCATGTTGCCGGCCTCTTTGGCCGCGCTGGTGCCACTGTTCATCGCCACCCCGACATCGGCCTGAGCCAGCGCGGGCGCGTCGTTGGTGCCGTCACCGGTCATCGCGACCAGCCGGCCGCCCTGCTGCTCACGCTTGATCAGCATCAGCTTGTCTTCGGGCGTGGCTTCGGCGAGATAATCGTCGACCCCGGCCTCGTCGGCAATCGCCCTGGCGGTCAGCGGGTTATCGCCGGTGATCATCACCGTCCGAATGCCCATCTTGCGCATCTCGTCGAAACGCGCACGCATGCCGTGCTTAACCACGTCCTTGAGGTGGATGACGCCCAGCACATCGGCGGTCTTGACACCGCCGCTCTCGGAAACCACGCCGACCACCAGTGGAGTGCCGCCCGCGGCCGAGATGCCGTCGACGATGTCGCCGAGCATTTCGGGAATGACGCCGCCCTGTTCGCGGACCCACTTGGCGACCGAGCTGGCCGCGCCTTTGCGCAGCTGTCGTCCTTCGAGGTCGACGCCCGACATCCGGGTTGTCGCGGTGAACTCGACCCAGTGGGCATGGCTGAGTTCACCCGGGGAGCGCTGCCGCAGCCCGTAGGCCTGCTTCGCGTAGACGACGATCGAGCGGCCCTCGGGGGTTTCGTCGGCCAGGCTGGACAGCTGCGCGGCGTCCGCCAGCTCCTCGGACGTG
>DAIODV010000086.1:0-11509 GCA_036746615.1 Mycobacterium sp. | reverse complement strand
GCGAGATGATCCAAGCGTTCTTAGCGTGGCGGGCCCAGACCCGCAACGAGCTAACCGAGGTCGGCGTTGAAGTCGACGTCGACGGGATGCTCGATGGCGGCTCGGGCGCCAGCGTGCGGCTTCGCGGCCGGGTTGACCGGATCGAACGCGATGCAGCCGGCCGGTTGGTCATCGTCGATGTCAAGACCGGCAAGACACCCGTCAGCAAGGACGACGCGCAGCGACATGCCCAACTTGCCGCCTATCAACTCGCGGTGGCCGAGGGTCTGGTAGCTCACGGCGACGAGCCCGGCGGCGGTCGACTGGTCTATCTCGGCCGGACGGGGTCGGGAGGCGCGACCGAACGCGATCAGGACCCGTTGACGCCCGAGGCGCGCGCGCAGTGGCGCAACCTGGTCGGGGAGGCCGCCGCGGCGACGGCGGGACCGCAATTCATCGCGCGGGTCAACGACGGCTGCGCACATTGTCCGCTGCGGCCGAGCTGCCCCGCCCATGCCAACGCTGAGGGGGCGATATGACAATACCCGTTGCGGCCCGCTACAGCCCAGCCGAATTAGCCCGCGCCTTAGGGCTCTTCGAGCCGACGGCGGAGCAGGCGGCGGTTATCGCTGCGCCGCCCGGGCCACTGGTCGTCATCGCGGGGGCCGGCGCCGGCAAAACCGAGACAATGGCAGCGCGGGTGGTCTGGCTGGTCGCCAACGGCTACGCCGAACCTGGCCAGGTACTCGGGCTGACGTTCACGCGCAAGGCCGCCGGTCAGCTGCTGCGACGGGTCCGGTCGCGGTTGGCCCGTCTCGGCGGCACCGGATTGACGATCGGCAGCCAGCCGGGGCCACCGCCGGGTGAGCCCGCCGGCACGCCTGTGGTCAGTACCTACCACGCTTTCGCCGGCCAGCTGCTGCGCGAATGCGGGCTGCTGCTGCCCGTCGAACCTGACACCCGGCTGCTCAGCGAGACCGAACTATGGCAACTGGCATTCGACGTCGTCAACGGATATCCCGGAGCGCTGCACACCGACAAGAGCCCGGCCGCAGTCACCGCGATGGTGCTGCGGCTATCGGGTCAACTCGCCGAGCACTTGGTCGACACCGATCAGCTGCGCGATACCCACTTCGAGCTCGAACGGCTGGTGCACACCCTGCCCGCGGGCCGCTACCAACGCGACCGCGGGCCCAGCCAATGGCTGCTGCGGATGCTGGCCACCCAGGCCGAGCGCGCTGAGCTGGTGCCGTTGATCGACGCGTTGCACCGGCGGATGCGGGCCGAGAAGGTCATGGACTTCGGCATGCAGATGGCGTATGCCGCGCGGCTGGCAACGGCGGTCCCGCAGGTCGGTGAGCAATTGCGTGATCGCTACCGCGTGGTGCTGCTCGACGAGTACCAGGACACCGGATACGCCCAGCGCATCCTGCTGTCCTCGCTGTTCGGTGGAGGCGTCGACGATGAATTGGCATTGACCGCTGTTGGCGACCCGATCCAGTCAATCTACGGGTGGCGTGGTGCGTCGGCGACCAACCTGCCCCGGTTCACCACCGACTTCCCACGACCCGACGGCAGCCCGGCGCCGGTCCTCGAACTGCGAACCAGCTGGCGCAACCCGCCGCGGGCGCTGCAGGTGGCCAACGCCGTGTCGGCGGATGCGCGGCGACGGTCAGTGGCGGTGCGCGCGCTTCGCTCGCGGCCGGGTGCTGAGCCTGGGACGGTCCGCTGCGCGCTGCTGGCCGACGTGCAAGCCGAACGGGAGTGGGTCGCCGATCATCTGCACCAGCGGTATCAGCGGGCCGCCGACGATGGGGTCGCACCCCCGACCGCCGCAATTTTGGTGCGGCGCAATGCCGATGCCGCACCGATGGCCGCCGCGCTGCGCGCCCGCGGTGTCCCGGTGGAGGTCGTCGGACTGGCCGGGCTGCTGTCGGTGCCCGAGGTCGCCGATGTTGTGGCGATGCTGCGGTTGGTTGCCGACCCGACTGCCGGTGCCGCCGCGATGCGGGTGCTCACCGGTCCGCGGTGGCGGCTTGCCGCGTGCGACATCGCGGCGCTGTGGCGCCGCGCGACGGTGCTAGGCGGGCGCGGGTCTACCGCTGAAACTGCCGTGGCGATCGCAAGCGCGGCGGACCCGGGCGCAGCGGATCGCCACCATCAGGCCGAGCAGATCGCTCAGGCGGCCGGGCCGGAGGCCGACACCGCGGGCCTGGCCGAAGCGATCACCGACCCCGGTCCGGCGAGCGACTATTCAGCAGCCGGCTATCAGCGCATCGTCGCACTCGCCGAGGAACTGAGCATGCTGCGCGGCCACCTCGGCCATCCGCTGCCTGACCTCGTCGCCGAGGTACGCCGGCTGCTCGGCGTCGACTGTGAAGTCCGGTCAGCGATGCCCACCGCGTCGGGATGGTCGGGTGCCGAGCAGCTGGACGCCTTCGCCGACGTGGTCAGCCGCTTTGCCGACTCGACGACCGCGGCGTCCGTCGACGGTCTGCTGGCCTACCTGGATGTGGCCACCGTTGTCGAAAACGGCCTGGCGCCAGCGCAAATCGTCGTCTCGCACAATCGAGTGCAGGTGCTGACCGTGCACGCCGCCAAGGGTTTGGAATGGCAGCTGGTCGCAGTGCCCCACCTGTCGGCAGGGGTATTCCCATCGACCGCACAGGCGCGAACCTGGCTGACCGACGCGGCCGACCTTCCGCCGCTGCTGCGCGGCGATCGCGCGTCGGCAGGTGTGCATGGCGTCCCGGTGTTGGACACCTTGGATGTCACCGATCGAAAGCAACTGTCCGACAAGATATCCGCGCATCGTCGCCAGTTGGAACAACGTCGCCTCGACGAAGAGCGCAGGCTGCTCTACGTGGCGATCACCCGCGCCGAAGACACCCTGCTGCTCTCCGGCCACCATTGGGGCGCTACCGGGATCAAGCCACGCGGCCCGTCGGATTTCCTGACCGAGCTCAAAGACATCATCGACCGTTCCGCCGCCGCTGGCGAACCATGCGGTGTGATCGAGCAGTGGGCGCAAGCACCGGCCGATGGCGACCGAAACCCGTTGCGCGACAGCGTTCATGAAGCGATATGGCCCGTCGATCCGTTAGGCGCGCGTGGCGCGGACGTGCGGCGCGGCGCGGCGCTGGTCACTGAGGCGATGTCGGGCGACCCGGCGCCGACCGCCGACCCCGAAGGGTGGGCCGCCGACGTCGATGCGCTGCTTCGCGAGCGGGCCCGCGCCGCACGCCGGCCCGCGCCAACGCTGCCCAGCCAGCTGTCGGTCAGCAGCCTGGTGGACTTGGCCCGCGAGCCCGAGCACGCGCTGCAGCGGCTGACGCGTCGGCTCCCGGCGCGGCCAGATCCGCATGCATTGCTGGGCAATACATTTCATGAGTGGGTCCAGCGCTTCTACGGGGCCGAGCGGCTGTTCGACCTCGCCGACCTGCCCGGCGCGGCAGACACCGATACCGCACAACGCGATGCCGATGAGCTGGCTGCGCTACAGGCGGCGTTCCTCGCGTCACCGTGGGCTGCTCGCACGCCGGTGGACGTTGAGGTGCCTTTCGAGATGGCCATCGGAGACACCGTGGTGCGTGGCCGTATCGACGCGGTTTTCACCGACCCCGACGGCGGCGCCACCGTGGTGGACTGGAAGACGGGCGAGCCGCCGCACGGCGCGGAAGCCGCCCGTCAGGCCGCCATTCAGCTCGCCGTGTACCGGCTGGCCTGGGCTGCACTATGTGGCTGCCCGGAATCGTTGGTGCGCACAGCTTTTCATTACGTACGCACCGGCGTCACCGTCCTCCCCGATGCGCTGCCAGGGCCCGACGAGCTGGCCGCGCTGCTGGCCCAGCCGACACCGGGCTAGGCGCTGCGGCGGACCTTGAGCGCCTCGGTGATCATCGGGATCTGCAGCGGCAGCCGGGCCAGCGCGGCGATGCGCATCGGCAATGGCTTGTCCCACCACAGCCGCACCATGTTGACGTTGGCCGGGAAGACGCCGAGAAACAGTGCCACCGCCGCCAGCGCAGCGTTGCGCCGAGTCCGTCGGGCCAGCAGCAGGGCACCGATCGTGACCTCGGCGGCACCGGACACATAGGTGTAGAGCCGCGGGCTCCCGGGCAGCTCGGCGGGAATGATCTCGTCAAACGGTTTCGGCGCCAAAAAATGGACGGTGCCGACGCCGAGCAGCAGCGCGGCGAGTCGATATGCGGCTGCCGGGCTGGCCTCACGTTGAGCTACTGGTGTGCTGGCGGTCATGGTTTCATTGTGTCGTGCGCCAGCTCGAGCCGATGAATTGTGGCCAAAGCTAGTCGACGGCCCGGCGATCTCGGCGAGACGCTGACCGAACTCCCCACATATGCCCTGGTCGGCGTCGTGCGTGTGCCAGAACTCGCCATTGGCCCAGTGCGTGCCATCTCGCGGCGCGTCCTGATCGCACTGCTCGCCCTAGCGGTCGCGGTGGTCACCGTCTACATCACCCGCAGCGGGTACACCGACGTGCGCGGCGAGCGAATGTCGCTTATCGACTGCGTCTACTTCGCGGCGGTGTCACTGACCACTACCGGTTATGGCGACGTCACCCCGTTCACCGAAACCGCGCGGCTGACCAACATCTTGATCATCACCCCGCTGCGAATCCTGTTCCTCGTCGTGTTGGTTGGTACGACGCTTCAGGTGCTCACCGAACGGTCCCGGCAAGCGTGGAAGATTCAGCGTTGGAGGAGCAAAGTGCGCAACCATATCGTCGTGGTCGGCTACGGCACCAAAGGGAAAACCGCCGTCGCCGCGATCCGCGATGACGAAACCGCGGACAACGACGTCATCGTCGTCGACACCGACAAGGCCGCCCTCGACCACGCGTCCAATGCCGGTCTGGTCACCGTGCACGGCGACGCGACCAGATCCGATGTGCTGCGCCTGGCGGCGGTTCAGAACGCGTCGGCGATCATCATCGCGACCAGCCGTGACGACACCGCGGTGCTCGTCACGCTCACCGCCCGCGAAATCGCGCCCGCCGTCAAGATCGTCGCGTCGATTCGCGAGGCCGAAAACCAGCATCTGCTAAAGCAATCCGGCGCAGACTCGGTCGTCGTGTCCTCGGAGACGGCGGGCCGACTGCTCGGCGTGGCCACCACCACGCCCAGTGTGGTGGCGATGATCGAAGACCTGTTGACGCCCGCCGAGGGATTGGCCATTGCCGAGCGCGACGTCGAGCAGAGCGAGGTCGGCGGCTCTCCGCGGCATCTGTCCGACATCGTGCTCGGTGTGGTGCGCGACGGCCAACTGCTGCGGGTCGATGCGCCGGAGGTCGACGCCATCGAAGCCGGCGACCGGCTGTTGTATGTGCACAGTGCGGGGAAATGACGTGGACTTTCAGCTGAATAGCGTGCCACTGCTGTCGCGCATCGGCGCCGACCGCGCCGACCAGGTGCGAACCGACGTCGACGCGGCCACCGAGGGCTGGCCCGACGCCGCGCTGCTGCGGCTGGACTCCCGCAACCAGGTACTGGTCGCCGACGGGCGGGTGGTGCTGGGCCGCGCGAAGGCGTTGGGCGACAAGCCGCCGCCGGACGCGGTGTTTCTCGGTCGCATCGAAGATGGTCGACATGTGTGGGCTGTGCGCGGCCCGCTGGAGGCACCTGAGGATGCCGACGTGAAAACCGAGGTGGCCGATCTGCGCCGGGGCGGCCAGCTTTTCGACGATATCGGCGCGCAGCTGGTGTCGGCCGCCGCGGCGCTGTTGAACTGGCATGCGAGCGCCCGATTCAGCTCAGTCGATGGCTCACCTACCAAGCCGATCAGGGCCGGCTGGGCAAGGGTTAACCCCGTCACCGGTCACGAGGAATTCCCCCGCATCGACCCGGCCGTGATTTGCCTGGTGCATGACGGCGGCGACCGGGCAGTGCTGGCCCGTCAAACGGTGTGGCCGGAGCGGATGTTCTCGCTACTGGCCGGGTTTGTGGAGGCCGGCGAGTCGTTCGAAACCTGTGTCGTGCGGGAGATCCGCGAGGAAATCGGGCTCGAGGTCGGCGATGTGCGCTATCTCGGCAGTCAGCCGTGGCCGTTTCCGCGCTCGCTGATGGTCGGCTTCCACGCGGTAGCCGATCCCGACCAGGACTTCTCGTTCAATGATGGGGAGATCGCCGAGGCGGCCTGGTTCACCCGCGACGAGGTGCGCGCTGCGCTCGCCCTCGGTGATTGGAGCAGCGCGGCGGACGCCAAACTGCTGCTGCCCGGATCGGTGTCGATCGCGCGGGTGATCATCGAATCGTGGGCCGCGCTGGATTGATGGCGGCGACCCGCTGCGCCCGGCTCCGCCGCGCTTGCGATGGCCGCTGGGCTGAATTCTCAGCCGAGCTCGGCGAGTTTCGCCTGGATCTCCTTGGCGGCCGGGTTGGTCATCGTCGACCCGTCGGCGAACTTAACCGTCGGGACCGTGCGGTTACCGCCGTTGACCGAGCCGACAAATTCCGCTGCCGCGGGGTCCTGCTCGATGTCGACCTCGTCGTAGCTGATTCCGGAGGCCTTCAATGCGGTCTTGAGTCGATAGCAGTAGCCACACCAGGTCGTGGTGTACATCGTCAGCGAAGCGTTGCTCATAGTCCGTCAAACATAACGTGCATTCTTGTTATGCCGCGGGCGTGGCGCTGCCGGTGGTTTGTCGGCGACCACTGCCAAGATGGACGCCATGCCGGTGATCACTGACTCCTTAGTGCCATTGATTGCCGACCTCGACGACGAGCAACGCGAGGCGGTCTTGGCTCCGCGCGGGCCGGTCTGCGTGCTCGCCGGCGCGGGAACGGGCAAGACCCGCACGATCACCCACCGCATCGCCCAACTCGTCGCCACCGGACATGTGGCCCCGGGCCAAGTGCTAGCAGTGACGTTCACCCAGCGCGCGGCCGGCGAAATGCGTTCCCGGTTGCGGGCATTGGGCATCGGCAACGTCCAAGCCATGACCTTTCACGCGGCGGCGCATCGGCAGCTGCGTTATTTCTGGCCGCGAGTCATCGGAGACACCGGCTGGCAATTGCTAGAGAGCAAGTTCGCCGTCGTCGCGCGCGGAGCGAGCAGCGCCCGGCTCCAGCTGACCACCGACGACGTGCGCGACGTGGCCGGTGAAATCGAATGGGCCAAGGCGTCGCTGATCTCGCCCGAGCAGTACCCGGACGCGGTGGCTGCCGCCGGCCGCGACATTCCGCTGGATGCGGCCAAGGTCGCGACGGTGTATGCGGCCTACGAGTCGCTGAAATCCCGCGGCAATGATGTCCAAGACGTTGCGCTGCTCGACTTCGACGACTTGTTGCTGCACACCGCCGCCGCGATCGAGGACGACGCCGCGATCGCCGAGGAGTTCCGGGACCGCTACCGCTGCTTCGTCGTCGACGAATACCAGGACGTGACGCCGCTGCAGCAGCGCGTGCTGTCGGCGTGGCTGGGGGATCGCGACGACTTGACCGTTGTCGGCGACGCGAACCAAACCATCTATTCGTTCACCGGCGCCTCACCGCGCTACCTGCTGGACTTCTCGCGGCGCTTCCCGGACGCGACGGTGGTGCGCTTGGAGCGGGACTACCGGTCGACACCACAAGTGGTGTCGCTGGCCAATCGGGTGATCGCCGCCGCCCGCGGGCGCGTGGCCGGCAGCAAGCTACACCTGGTCGGTCAGCGTGATCCGGGACCTGAACCGACGTTTCGTGAACATCCCGACGAAGTTGCCGAAGCCGCCGCCGTCGCCAAGTCGATCTCCCTGCTCGTCGAGTCCGGCACGCCGCTGGCCGAGATCGCGGTGCTGTACCGGATCAATGCGCAGTCCGAGGTTTACGAAGAAGCGTTGACCGAAGCCGGCATTGCTTATCAGGTCCGTGGCGGCGAGGGCTTTTTCAGCCGCCAGGAGATCCGTCAGGCCCTGCTGGTTTTACAGCGGGCGGCCAACCGCGACGACGAAAGAGACAGTCCGCTGCCCGATATCGTGCGGGGGCTGCTCGAGCCGCTCGGTTTGACGGCCGAACCGCCGACGGGAACTCGGGCGCGCGAGCGCTGGGAGGCGCTTTCCGCGTTGGCCGAGCTGGTCGACGAAGAGGTGTCGCACCGCCCGCAGTTGGACCTGCCCGATCTGCTGGCTGAACTGCGGACCCGCGCCGACGCGCGTCATCCGCCGGTGGTGCAGGGTGTCACGTTGGCCTCGCTGCACGCTGCCAAAGGGCTGGAGTGGGATGCGGTGTTCCTAGTCGGATTGGCCGACGGAACTCTGCCCATCTCGCACGCATTGGCACACGGCGCCGAAAGCGAGGCCGTCGAAGAAGAGCGTCGACTGCTTTACGTCGGAATCACCAGGGCCCGAATGCATTTGGCGCTTAGCTGGTCGCTATCGCGCAACCCGGGCGGACGGCAGACCCGCAAGCCGTCCCGGTTCCTCAACGGCCTCGCACCGCAGACTCAGGCCGACACCGGCCCGAGCCGCCCCCGCCGCAACCGCGGCGCCGCGTCGCGCTGCCGGATCTGCAACAGCCAGCTGACCACGCCGGCGGCGATCATGTTGCGCCGCTGCGAAACCTGCGCCGCCGAGATCGACGACGAGCTGTTGCTACAACTCAAGGATTGGCGGCTGCGCACAGCCAAGGAAATGAAAGTGCCCGCATATGTCGTGTTCACCGATAACACGCTGATCGCGATCGCGGAGCTGCTCCCGGCCGACGACGCCGCGCTGGTCGCGATCCCGGGTATCGGCGCCCGCAAGCTGGAGCAGTTCGGCCCCGACGTGCTAGAGCTGGTTCGCAGCCGGGGCTAAATGCGCTGGTCAGAAAATCGGTTGCCGGAGAAGGCTGTTAAGATCTAGCCTCGAAGCGAATTTTCATGTGCTAGGCGAGAGGAGGGAGCCAACATGATCACGATGAACACGTTCGGTGTATGCACGGCCGTTTCGGCTGGCGACGCTGGCTCCCGCCATGCCGCCCATGCCGCCGCGGCGGCCGCAGTGGCCGCGGCGCCCAAGCGCCGTGCCGCCGCCGCCGCGACAGAAGTGTCCGTGGATCGGGGCTCTACCTAGGTAACAGCCCACTATCTCGCCAAATGGCCACGGACCCGAAGTCAAAGGATCCGTGGCCACAGTTTTTGGGTCGAGCGCCCATCACCTGGTCCGGATCTCCGCAAGACCGCTAGACCAGGAAGCAGGTGAATGGACATGTCGACACAGACGGTCCCCGACGAGCAGCAGCCGGAGTTGCCTTGTCACCTCGGCGATCCCGACCTGTGGTTCGCTGACAGCCCCGCTGATCTGGAGCGCGCCAAGGCGTTATGCGCCGACTGCCCGATTCGAAGCCAGTGCCTGGCCGCGGCATTACAGCGCGCGGAGCCGTGGGGTGTGTGGGGCGGAGAGATCCTCGACCGTGGTTCGATCGTGAACCGCAAGCGACCGCGCGGACGTCCGCGCAAGGATTCGGTGGCCGCTTAAGCCTTTAGACGACGATCGCGTCCGGTTCGGCAAAACCCGGAACCAGCTCTTCCGAAAGTGCCCTGGTCGGCACGTGCGCGTCCAGCTGGCACATGATCGCCATCGCGGAGGCTAACACCCGCATCGGGATTGCCAGCTTCGGCGGCAAATCCATTTGGCGGGCCGTCTTGATCTGCGACACCGACCGGTCGAGCTGGCGATATGTCATGCGTTGCAACCATTTACGGGTGTAGTGAAACACCTCGACTTCGACCGGCTCGACATACTGGCGCAGCATCTCGTCGATGTCGCGCACCGACACCTGCTGGCCCCTCTGGATAAAACCGCCCTTTTCCATCGTCGCCAACACCAAGTCGTATTTCTTTTCTCGCGCCAGCCGGATCGTCATACCGAGTTCGACCGGGAACCCGCCGGGCAGCGGCGCAACCGCACCGAAGTCGATTACACCCATCCGCCCGTCGGACAGCAGCATGAAGTTTCCGGGATGGGCGTCGCCGTGGATCATCTCCAACCGGCGTGGTCCGTCGAAGATGAACTCGGCCAGCCGCGTGCCCATCAAGTCGCGTTGTTCGACGGTGCCGTGGCGGATGATCTCCGACATCGCCACACCCTCGATCCACTCCTGCACCACGACCTTGGGCGCGCTGGCCACGATGTGCGGCACCAGAAAGTGCGGATGGCCTTGATACGCCTTGGCGAACGCGCGCTGGTTGTCGGCCTCCAGCCGATAGTCGAGTTCCATCTCGGTGCGTTCGATCAGCTCGTCGACAATTCCTTGCACGTCCACGCCCGGGGCGAGCTGTTTGACGACGCCGACCATGCGCCGCAACGTCTTCAGGTCGGCGCGCAACGCTTCGTCGGCACCTGGGTACTGGATTTTGACGGCGACCTCACGCCCGTCCGACCACACCCCCTTGTGCACTTGGCCGATGCTGGCCGACGCCACCGGCGTGTCGTTGAAGTCAGCGAAGCGCTGGCGCCACTTAGTGCCCAGCTGCGCATCGAGCACCCGGTGCACCTTCTCCGCGGGCAGCGGCGGCGCGTCCTTCTGCAGTTTCGTCAGGGCTTCGCGGTAGGGCTCGCCGAACTCCTCGGGGATCGCGGCCTCCATCACCGACAACGCCTGGCCGACCTTCATCGCCCCGCCCTTGAGCTCGCCCAGCACGGTGAAGAGTTGGTGGGCGGCCTTCTCCATCAGTTCGGCGTTGACCTCGTCTTGCGACTTGCCAGCAAGCCGCTTGCCGAACCCGATAGCAGTCCGGCCGGCGATGCCGCCTGCCAAGCCGGCCAGCTTCACGTTCCGCGCAGAACCCTTACGTTTGATGTCTGCCACGTAAACCATCATCCATGACGGGTCGGTGCTTGCCCGCACTGATCTGAAAACAACCGCTGTCAACATGAACACAGTGGATGCCGGGTCCAATGCCGCGTCACGATCGAGCCGGCATGGACGTCGAACTCGAGGGTCGCGTTCAACGCGAGCGGCGGCTCAGAATCGGAGCTCCCACGGACCGCGCCGATCACCCGGTTGACCTGGCTGAGCGCCAGCGCCGCGGTCGCCAGCAGGGTCGGGCGGTCGGCCACCCCGACGGTGTCGCGCAGCTGTGCGGCGATGGCCGGCCACGCCGCATCACGGTCCCTGCGATGCAGATCCCCGCACGCCAAACAGCTGGTGACCCCGGGAATCACCAGTGGGCCGACCAGACCCGTGCCGTCGCGCACCCGCACCGCCGCGTCGCGCCCCGTGCTGCCTGCGCCGCGTCGGCACCGGTACCACCCGCCCAGGCCAGCACACCGTCCGGCACCGGCTCACCGGCCCGTATCGCGTCGGCCAGCGAGGCCAGCGAGGCATACTCCCGCGCATCCGCGCCGATGCCGGCCAGTCCAGCCGCCAGGCCCGGCTGGTCCGCGCCGAGCACCGCCCAGCGGCCGATCAGCGGAATGTGAAAGTTTTCGTTGAACAGTGAGCCGTAGGCCTCGAGGTAAACCGAGGCGAGAATCACAAAGCCCCAGAACGTGAAGAAGTGCGCCGCGCCCGGCACCGACCACTTCAGCAGCTTGCGCTGGCCGAACACC
>DAIODV010000085.1:0-11656 GCA_036746615.1 Mycobacterium sp. | reverse complement strand
TGGGGCTGCGCAGCGGCGGTCCGCTGGCCATCATCTTCTCGCTGGTCTGCATCGGCCTGGCGGCGTTCAGCTTCCTCATCGACTTCGACGCGGCGGACCAGATGATCCGCGCCGGAGCTCCCGAGAAGGCGGCCTGGGGTATCGCGCTGGGCCTGACCGTCACACTGGTCTGGCTCTACATCGAGATCCTGCGCCTGCTCAGTTACCTACAAAACGATTAGCTCTCGACAAGCAAAGCCCGGGCGCACTGTGCCCGGGCTTTGCTGTTGAGCTTGTTGTCAGCTGAGCCGCTCGATGACCATGGCCATGCCCTGACCGCCCCCGACGCACATGGTCTCCAGGCCGAACGTCTTGTCGTGAGTAGTCAGGTTGTTCAGCAGCGTGGTGGCGATGCGAGCGCCGGTCATGCCGAACGGGTGGCCGAGCGCGATCGCTCCGCCTGACACGTTCAGCTTGTCCTCGTCGATGCCCAGTTCGCGGGCGGAGCCGAGCACCTGCACCGCGAAGGCCTCGTTGATCTCGAACAGGTCGATGTCTTTGATCGACATGCCGGCGTTTGCCAGCGCCTTCTTGCTGGCCTCGATTGGTCCCAGTCCCATGATCTCCGGCGACAGGCCGCTGACGCCGGTGGACACGATGCGCGCCAGCGGCGTCAGGCCGAGTTCTTTGGCCTTGGTGTCGCTGGTGACCACCACCGCGGCGGCGCCGTCGTTCAGCGGACAGGCGTTGCCCGCCGTCACCGTGCCGTTGGGCCGGAAGACCGGCTTGAGCTCGCTGATTTTCTCGTAGGTCGTCCCCGGCCGCGGGCCGTCGTCGGTGCTGACCGTCGTGCCGTCGGGCAGCGTGACGGGGATGATCTCGCGCTCGAAGAACCCGCTCTTGATCGCTTCCTCAGCGCGGTTCTGGCTACGCACGCCCCAGTGGTCCTGGTCCTCACGGCTGATCCCGGTCATGATCGCGACGTTCTCGGCGGTCTGACCCATCGCGATGTAGATGTCGGGGATCGCGTCGTCCTTGCGGGGGTCGTGCCAGTCGGTTGCGCCCTCGGCCGCACTGGCCGTCCGCTGGGCGGCGTCGTCGAAGATGGGGTTCTTGGTGTCCGGCCACGAGTCCGAGTTGCCCTTGGCGAATCGGGAGACCGTCTCCACCCCGGCAGAAATGAACGCGTCGCCTTCACCGGCCTTGATCGCGTGGAAGGCCATCCGGATGGTCTGCAGCGACGACGAACAGTATCGGTTGACCGTGGTGCCCGGCAGGAAGTCGTAACCGAGTTCGACGGCGACCACACGGGCCATGTTGAAGCCCTGCTCGCCGCCGGGCAGGCCGCAGCCCAGCATCAGGTCATCGATTTGATGCGGGTTGAGCGCGGGCACCTTGTCCAGTGCGGCGCGCACCATCTGGGCCGCCAAGTCGTCGGGCCGCACGCTGACCAGCGACCCCTTCATGGCGCGGCCGATCGGGGAACGTGCGGTTGAGACGATGACGGCTTCAGGCATGCACCGAATCTAACCTCAGCAGGAACCGCGCGATCTAGCCGGGGGCAGGTACGACGATGGGTGCCGGCACGCCGGTGGTAGGCCGTCGCCACAGCCGCGAGACCAGCCGGCGCGCCCAATAGCCCGGACCCGCTTCGGTGCCGCTCGCCGAGGCCAGGGCCGGTTCACCGGCCCACTCGCGGAGCGGGTGGCACAGCGCCGGCAGCAGCTGGCTCGCGGCGAGCGCATATCCGGCCGCCGATGGATGAAACTGGTCGTCGGAGAGCATCAATTCGGGCGCATGCCGGAACTCATCGTTGACCAACGAGGCCAGCGGCACTGGCACGCCGCCGGCCGACCGGACGGCGCCGGCCTGGGCACGGGCCAGCCGCAGCCCCCGCGTGCGCACTGTCCAGCGCAGCGGCTGAGGGATGGCCTTGACCACCCCGAAATCCGGGCAGGTGGCCACGACCACCACTGCGCCGCTGGCGCACAGCCGCCGCACCGCTGCGCCGAGCCGCCGCGCGGACGGCCCGATGCCGTTGAGCGCCGTGACGTCATTGGCGCCGATCAAGATCACCGCGGCGTCCGGCGGCGGTCCGGCCACGAACATCGCGTCGACCTGGCCGGACAAACCCTTCGAGGTCGCGCCGACAATCGCCTTGGTGCTCAATCGAATGCGTTTACCGCTGTGCTCGGCGAGGCCGCGCGCGATCAGCACACCGGGAACTTCTTCAGCGGTGCGACAGCCGTACCCAGTCGCCGTCGAGTCGCCGAAGATCATCAGGTGTAGGTCGATGGGCATCCCGCGTTCCCACCGCTCCACCGGCCCGCCACCGGGGGCATAGACCCCGTCAGCGCGGGGCGGGATGTCCCAGGATTTCGGGATGACGCTGCGCGCCTTCGCGGCTTGGCCGATCAGCAGGTTGCGTGCGCCCAAATAGGCAGTGCCGGTCGACGCCAGCGCGCCTGCTGCGGCCAGCGCAACCATCGAGCCTCGCGGCGCGCGGAGTACCACATGACCAGTTTATGTCGCTCCTGCCCGGTGTTCGGGGGTGCCGAGGGTCGACACGATTACGGGACGGATCAGTTCTGGTATCGAATCAGACTCTTTGATTGTTGAACTTTTTACGCGTGTCAAGCTAAGTTGGCGAGGTTGGCTAAGCGCTAGGTCGGTTAAACCTTGTTATGACGCAGGTTGAACCGGTCGCTCCGCTACTTCGTCGACATGCTATATCGCACTACAACGACGTAGGAGTGTTGAGCATGACCGCACCTAGTAAGGTTTCGGGCGCGCCGCGCAATGCGATTCGTGCGCGGGATGCGTTGCGCGCCCGCAAGTTACCTGTCAGCGACGGCGCGCCCGTCGAAGTCGTCGAGACCGGCCCGAGCCTTCCCGCAATGATCGCGTCGCTGGCATGCCGTCTCACGATCCGGCCGGTTTTGGCTGTGGGAAGCTACATTCCGCACATGCCGTGGCCGTTCGGCCTGATCGACTTCGCTTCACGGGTTTTGCTTCCCGCCCCTGGAACCATCCGCGCCACAGTCGAATTGCCCCACGCCACGGCGCAGCTGGTTCGTGCGCCCGGCGTATTGCCGGCCGACGGCAAACGGCGGGTGGTGCTCTACCTGCACGGCGGCGCTTTTTTGACGTGCGGCGTCAATTCGCACAGCAGGATCGTCAATGCTTTGTCGAAATATGCCGACTCTCCGGTACTGGTGGTCAATTACCGGCTGATTCCCAAGCATTCGGTGGGCATGGCGCTCGACGACTGCCACGATGCCTACCGCTGGTTGCGACTGCGCGGGTATCAGCCCGAACAGATCGTGTTGGCCGGCGACTCCGCCGGAGGGTACCTGGCTTTGGCCCTGGCCCAACGACTTCAGAAAGTCGACGAGGAACCCGCTGCGCTGGTGGCGATTTCGCCGTTATTGCAACTGGCCAAAGAACCCAAGCAGTCGCATCCCAACATCAAAACCGATGCGATGTTCCCCGCCAAGGCATTCGACGCATTGATCGCGCTGGTCGCCAAGGCCGCAGGCAAGAACATCGTCGACGGAAAGCCGGAGCCGCTCTACGAGCCGCTCGACCACCTCGAGCCGGGCTTGCCGCAGACGTTGATCCACGTGTCGGGATCCGAAGTGTTGTTGCATGACGCGCGGGTAGCAGCGGGCCGGCTGGCGGCGATAGGCGTCCCAACCGAGGTGCGGGTCTGGCCCGGCCAGATCCACGACTTCCAGCTCGGTGCGCCGATGGTGCCCGAAGCGACGCGCTCGCTGCGGCAGATCGGCGAGTACATTCGAGAAGCCACTGACTAGGGCGGGCGTGCCCGCGCGCGGCGTCACAGCACCTGAGACGATGAACGCATGCGGATCGCGGGGCACATCAGTGAGCTCATCGGGAATACTCCACTCGTTCAGCTGAACTCGGTTGTGCCGCCGGGGTCCGGCAGGGTGGTCGCCAAGGTCGAATACCTCAATCCAGGCCTGAGCAGCAAAGACCGCATCGCGGTGAAGATGATCGACGCCGCCGAGGCCAGTGGCCAGCTCAAACCAGGCGGCACCATCGTCGAACCCACCTCCGGAAACACCGGCGTCGGCTTGGCTTTGGTGGCCCAGCACCGCGGTTATCGGTGTGTGTTCGTCTGCCCCGACAAGGTCAGCGAGGACAAGCAAAACGTGTTGCGCGCCTACGGCGCTGAAGTGGTGGTATGCCCGACGGCGGTACCGCCCGACCATCCAGACAGCTACTACAGCGTCTCCGACCGGCTGGTCACCGAAATCGACGGCGCTTGGAAGCCCGACCAGTACTCCAATCCGCAGGGCCCCGCGAGTCACTACGAGACCACCGGCCCGGAGATCTGGGCCGACACCGACGGTCAGGTCACCCATTTCGTCGCCGGCATCGGCACCGGCGGCACAATCACCGGCGCCGGTCGTTACCTCAAAGAGGTCTCGGGCGGAACGGTACGCATCATCGGCGCGGACCCCGAAGGTTCGGTGTACTCCGGCGGCACCGGCCGGCCCTATCTCGTCGAAGGAGTCGGCGAGGACTTCTGGCCGGCGGCCTACGACCGCGACGTTCCCGACGAGATCATCGCGGTGTCCGACTCCGATTCGTTCAACATGACGAGAAGGCTTGCCCGCGAAGAGGCCATGCTGGTCGGCGGCTCCTGCGGGATGGCGGTGGTGGCCGCGCTGAAGGTGGCCGAGCAAGCCGGGCCCGACGCGCTGATCGTGGTGTTGCTGCCCGACGGCGGCCGCGGCTACATGTCGAAGATCTTCAATGACGCCTGGATGTCGTCGTATGGGTTCCTGCGCACCCGCCTCGACGGGTCGATCCAAGAGCCCACTGTCGGCGATGTATTGCGCGGAAAGTCCGGTCAGCTACCGGATTTGGTGCACACCCACCCGTCGGAAACAGTGCGTGACGCGATCGGCATTCTGCGCGAGTACGGGGTGTCGCAGATGCCCGTTGTCGGCGCCGAGCCGCCGGTGATGGCCGGCGAAGTCGCGGGCAGTGTGTCTGAGCGCGAACTACTTTCGGCGGTCTTCGAAGGCCGCGCCAATTTGGCTGACGCCGTTGGGATGCACATGGGTCCGCCGCTGCCGATCATCGGAACCGGCGAATTGGTCGGCGAATTGGCCAAAGCGCTGCGGGACTTGGACGCCGTCATGGTCGTCGAAGAGGGCAAACCAGTAGGGGTCATCACCCGGTACGACTTGTTGGGTTTTCTCTCCGATGCCCCACGCCGCAAGTAGCCAAACGGCCAACAGGCAAATTACTTTGGGTAGCAAACCACCGCGCCGGATGGGCGGCTCGGCGGCGGCGGCGGGTGGCTGCCGAACATCGTGGCGTGCCGAACGTTTCCGGGCTGCCGCAGGCTCGTCGGAGTTGTCCGCTAACGTAATGCCGCTTGGTCCAGCAAATCGTGTGCAGAGGGAAGCCGTTCATTGACCGACCAACCGCCCCCGCCGCCGCTCGGTGGTGACTACCCGCCGCCGCCCCCGCCCTCGGGCGGGTTCGCGCCGCCGCCGCCCGGCACTGCTGTCCGGGGTCTGCCGCAGCAGGCCTACACGTCATGGTTCGCCCGGGTGGGGGCATACCTGATCGACACCCTGCCGTTTGTGGTCATCCTCGGCGTCGGGTGGCTGGTGCTGCAGAACAGCGTCGACAGCGTCTGTTTGACCGACATCACGCGCTACGACGTCAACCAGATCTGCTCAATCGGATACTCGACGGTCGGCCTGGCGGTGATGTGGGGGGCGGTGCTGGTCGGGCTGATCTATTTGGTCTGGAACTACGGCTACCGGCAGGGCACAACCGGATCGAGCATCGGCAAGTCGGTGTTGAAATTCAAAGTGGTCAGCGAAAGCACCGGCGAGCCAGTCGGTTTCGTCACGTCCGTGCTGCGCCAGATCTGCCACATCGTCGACGCAGTGCCGTTCTACGTCGGCTACCTGTTTCCGCTGTGGACCGCCAAGCGCCAAACGCTGGCCGACAAAATCATGGCGACGGTTTGCCTGCCGCTCGAGATCACGGACACCACGGAGGCTGATCGTCGATGACCGAACACTTCGACACCGCCGGGCTCGCCACCAAAGCCATCCATGCCGGCTACCGACCGGACCCGTCGACCGGTGCGGTCAACGCCCCGATCTACGCCAGCAGCACGTTCGCCCAAGACGGCGTCGGTGGGCTGCGCGGTGGATTCGAGTACGCCCGCACCGGCAACCCGACCCGCGCCGCGCTGGAGACCGCGTTGGCCGCCGTTGAGGACGGCAGGTTCGGCCGGGCATTCGGTTCCGGCATGGCGGCCAGCGACTGTGCGCTACGAGCGGTGCTGCGCCCCGGCGATCACGTGGTGATCCCCGACGACGCCTACGGCGGGACATTTCGGCTGATCGACAAGGTGTTCACCGGGTGGGGTGTGCAGTACACCCCGGTGGCGCTGTCCGACCTCGACGCCGTCCGCGCAGCACTGACTCCGAACACCCGGCTGATCTGGGTGGAAACACCCACCAACCCACTGCTGTCGATCGCCGATATCGCCGCAATCGCCGAGCTTGGCGCTGAGGCTGGCGCGAAAGTGTTGGTGGACAACACGTTTGCATCGCCTGCGCTGCAGCAGCCGTTGACGCTCGGCGCCGACATCGTGCTGCAGTCGACCACCAAGTACATCGGCGGCCACTCCGACGTCGTGGGCGGAGCGTTGATCACCAACGACGAAGAGTTGGATGCGGCGTTCGCGTTCCTGCAGAACGGCGCGGGCGCGGTACCCGGCCCGTTTGACGCCTACCTGACGATGCGCGGGCTGAAGACGCTGGTGCTGCGGATGCAGCGGCACAGCGAAAACGCCTTGGCGATAGCGGAATTCCTCGCCGAACACGCCTCGGTGAGCGCGGTGCTGTATCCGGGTCTGCCCACCCATCCCGGTCACCAGATCGCGGCGCGGCAGATGCGCGGCTTCGGCGGCATGGTGTCGGTGCAGATGCGGGGCGGACGCCGCGCCGCGCAAGACCTGTGCGCCAACACCAAGGTGTTCATCCTGGCCGAGTCGCTTGGTGGAGTCGAGTCGCTGATCGAGCATCCCGGCGCGATGACTCATGCCTCGACCGCCGGTTCCCAGTTGGAGGTTCCTGACGACCTGGTGCGGCTGTCGGTCGGCATCGAGGACATCGCCGACCTGATCGCCGATCTCGACCAAGCGCTCAGCTAAGAGTTGACTCGTATCCGGTCATGCAGCGCCAATCAGCTTGGGGTCTGGTTGTTTTCGGCTGGTTCCGCTACGTCCAGACTTTGAGTCCGGTCTGTTCGGGGGTGGGCCGGGTGCTGCTTGCTCAGCAGTGGCCACCGGGTGGTGGCTGCCGGTCCTGGCCGATCCAACACCTGTTGGTGCGGGTGGCTGGTGCCGGTTGACTGAGCCCTCCCACTCTTGCTGGGAGGCCAGCCACGCCCGCAGGGCGTGGGCAAGTTTGTAGTCGACCCGCGCGGTGCGCGGATCGTCGGGATCGGGGAGGTCGACGCAGGCCGCAAGCATCGCCGAGACGATGTCGCGATCGGCGATCATGCCGCAGTGGCCGCAGTCATGGGTGCGCTGCGCCAGGGTCTTGGAGACGCGGTTGCCGCATAAGCAGTGCTGCGAAAGTGCGGTAGTGCGGGTGCCGGCCCGATAAAGGGCACCGCCGGTGGATTCGCATTCGCGTTTGAGAGCGGCCACCAGCATGCCAGGGCTGAACAACTGAATACGTTTGCCCCACAGGCGCGCCCACGTCCAGATCCCGCAGTCTTCTGCGGTGATGGTGTTGCCGTGGGCCGCAACGATGCGTGCGGCAACCTGGGCGGCGCGGGCATGTTTGGCCTGACTGGCGCTGCGCGACTCGGCGGCGTGATCAGCACGTGCCCGCCGATAGTGCCCGGAGAGCCGATCGTGGCGGTAGGCGCGCAGCGGCACCCCATCGGCGAGGGCATGCCGGGGACCGCCCGGGTTGGTGATCTGGCGCGGTACTAAGGCGTGCTGCTGGCGGCGGGCTGTGCGGGCGGCCTGACGCGGTGAGGGTTGGTACTGCTCGGGATTGGTGTTGCGACGCGACCGATCCAACGCTTTTTGCCGGGCCTGAGCTTTTGCGGCTGCCCGCCGCGCGGCCTGCTGCTGTTCGGATGTGAAGTGGATCCGGTCGACCACCAGCTGTTCGGGACACTCGCGGGGAAACGAGGCCATTGCCAGGATGGACACGTTGGCATCGACCCCGGCGCGCCGGCCGGCCGGGATCTCGGCGCGGCGGGCCTTGGTAGCCGGGGACTGATACCCGCTCTGATATACGAGTAGGTGGGCGTAGTACCGCCAGCCGCCAGGGGCTTTACGGTCGGCGACCCGGACCAGGTCGATCTTGTGCCAGATGCTGGGATCGGACAGGAAATGGGATAGGTGCGCCCACTGGCCGGCCCCCTGGGGTAGCCGTACCGGTAACACCACGTCGCCGGCGGGCAGGCCAGTGAACACCACTGCTAGCACACCATCATGATCGGCCCACGAGCCGCTGGCGGGCCGCGTCGGCGCTGCGAGTGTTGTAGGTTGGGCCAAAATCGAAGTTCCCGCCGGCGAGCCGGCAGCCTCGGTTGCGCTGGCCACTACGACCGGCAGTTGCGGGTGCCGGTGAGCCTCGAGGTGCCCGTCCAGCGTCCCGACTAGCCGGTAGGTCTCCCAGGTCGGCTTGGTTTTGGTGTGGGCTGCGCTCCAGGCGTGCCCGGCCAGGGATGCGGCTGAAATCCCACCACGAGCCGACTCGCGGCGGGCCGTGACGACGCCCCGAGGCGTCGGCGAACAGATGCCGATTGACGGTTTCCCACACTTCATCGGCGACGTGCAGCCCGATAGCTTTGGTCAGGTGATCACGCATCCACCCACTGGCCTCGATATGGCGCTTGGCGGCGGCCTCAATACCCTTGCGCGTCAACCCCAGCCGCTCGCGCAGGGCCTTCGGATCGGCCGCGCGCTGGTGATGGGCAGCCCAATACGCTCGACACCGCGCTTGGGCGTCGTGCTGCAGCGCCCGGCGCAGCCGAAACACCGCCTCCCACTGCCGCTCCAGACGCCGACGGACCACTGGGTCGCAGAGGTCGAGCTCAAGGCGGATCACCGCCACCGGCCCGTCGTATTTGAAATTCGGGGCCTTCGATTTACCCCGCCGCCGCGGCGGGGTATCACCGGCTGCAACGGTGGCGGTGTCCGTGCCCTCGGATGCCATGGGATTTATGCAACCACCGAGCACCGACATCGAGTCTCTACCAGATGACCAGATGGCGAAACTTGCCGACGATCATTGGCCCAAGGTTCGGCCAGTCAGGCCGAAGTCATCAAATGATCGCAGGCCGCTGCCAATTACGCGTCATCAGCTAGCCCTGCTGCGCGAGGCCAACGCTGTACGGATGACTGCGGTCGTCACCGCGAGGTTGACCTCGGCCAGTTCCGGTTCGGACTCGGACATCCAACTGCCGCTGGCGATATCACCTGCCCGCTGTAGCGCCCACTCCCAGGCCTGCTCGTTGAGGCTGAGCACGGCGCGTAGCCCGTCGACGGTGTGCAGCAGCGCGATCAGTGCCGCCATTGCGGGATCGGGGCTGCCGTGCTCCAACAACACCGACATCAGCGTCGTACGAATCTCGTCGACCCGAGTTCGATCGAGCAGCGGCCACGCGTACACCCGCTTGAAGCCGGGGAAACCCGTAAAGCCCTGGAAACCGTTGCCCTGCAGTCGAACCCGGTGGATGTGGCCGCCATTCTCCAAATGCGACAACACCACACCGGTTGTTGGGCGGCGCAGTTTTGCGATCGCGGCTGCCGGGCTCATCGGGCGGCGCAACAAGAGCTGCATCGCCGGAATGACCACCGGATCCGTCGGCTCCGGTCCGATCAGTGCAACCAGCTGACCGGCCTGCACAGGTTCGTCGTCTACCGCCGGTCGGATCCGGCAGGCATAC
The DNA here is from genome assembly GCA_036746615.1 of Mycobacterium sp. Lineage (GTDB taxonomy): Bacteria > Actinomycetota > Actinomycetes > Mycobacteriales > Mycobacteriaceae > Mycobacterium. Next base: position 1,699 of record DAIODV010000085.1, on the reverse strand, counting down.
GCCAAGTCCAGCAGCACCGCCGCGGACAACACACGCTCGTGGCTGGCCCGGTCCAGCGCCGGTTGAGCCGACGCGTTGTCGAGCAGCAGCAAGGCTAAATCCTCGGCGATGCGTGCCATCAGCCGATGTGAATCCCGCTACGCCTGAATCAGGAGTGGTAGGGCTCCGCGCTGACCAGCGTTACTTCGACGGTGTTGCCGTTGGGCACGGTGTAGCTGCGCGTCTCGCCGACCTTGGCGTCGAGCAGCGCACCGCCCAGGGGCGAGTTCGGTGAGTACACCTCGAGCTTGCCGTCGTTGATGCCCTCCTGGCGGGTGGCGATCAGGAATGTCTCGCTGTCGGCCTTGTCGCCGTTGTAGTAGACCTTCACCACCGACCCGGGCAGTGCCACGCCGGACTGTTTGGGGGCCTCGCCGACCTTAGCGTTGTTCAGCAGGTCCTGCAGCTGGCGAATGCGGGCCTCTTGCTGGCCCTGCTCTTCGCGGGCGGCGTGGTATCCGCCGTTCTCACGCAGGTCGCCTTCCTCGCGGCGGTCGTTTATTTCCGCGGCGATGACCGGACGGTTCGCAATCAACTGATCGAGCTCAGCCTTGAGCCGGTCATGTGACTCCTGGGTCAACCAGGTCACCTGAGTGTCCGTCATCTCGTCGTGCTCCTTGTGGTGTCGGTTCGCGGCATTCCGCGTCGGCAAGTTGTCTCCATCTTGCTGCCGGGCGGTTCCGCCGCGTGTACTGCCGACCCCAGTCGTCGGGCAGACCCCCTGCGCGGCCCATCTGGCCGCTAATGCAGCAATACACGGTCCCATCTGGAACCGTGCATCCGAACATCCTACCACCGCCGCCGCGGAGGCCGAGTACGTTTTCGCAGTTGGCGGTTTGCGATCACGGTGCGCGCAGGTAGCCCGGCACGTCGGCGCCGCAGCCGTAGACGTCGCCCATCACCGGCGGTTGGGAGGACTTGACGATCGTCGTCACCTGGACCGTCGTCTCGGATGCCGGGGGCACCAGCACCTCACGCCGACCCGTCTCACTGCCGTCTTTGGCGCGCACCCGCACGATGCAGTCGACCGGCTGCGACGGATCGGATCGCGTCACGCTGATCGTTACCGAGACCGTCTCCTGGTCGATCAGCCGATAGCCGGCCAGCGTGCCCGAGACGTCGCTGCGGCCCAACCGTTGGTAGCCGATGACAGCGATGACGATGCCGGCGACGACACCCACCCCGGCCAGTGCAAAAACCACCCGGCGCCGCGACGCGCGGGGCATCGGGCGATACCCGTAGTGGCTGCGCGGCGGCTGGATCGAACGTTCGGTCATGTGTCTGGCGGTACCTGCGGGGTAATCAGGTTTCGGGCCCCGGTGTCCGGGATGAAACTATTAGGACTGGAACTATAGGGCGACAGCGAGTTGGTCGAGAACATTGGAACAGGGAGTACGTGAGCGAACTGCGGTTGATGGCGGTACACGCCCACCCGGACGACGAGTCCAGTAAGGGCGCTGCCACCCTCGCCCGATACGCCGACGAGGGGCACCGGGTGCTGGTGGTGACTCTGACCGGCGGCGAACGCGGTGACATCCTCAACCCGGCGATGGACCTACCCGAAGTGCACGGGCGCATCGCCGACATCCGCCGTGACGAGATGGCCAAGGCCGCCGAGATCCTCGGCGTCGAGCACACCTGGTTGGGTTTCGTCGATTCC
>DAIODV010000084.1:6298-11790 GCA_036746615.1 Mycobacterium sp. | reverse complement strand
CCGGCGAGCTCGACAACACGGTGGTGATCTTCCTATCTGACAACGGCGCAGAGGGAGCAATAGTCGAGGCGATGCCAATTCTGGGTGGCCTGATCGCAGCGCAGATCGAGCAGCATTGCGATCACAGCCTCGACAACCTGGGCGCCCCCAACACATTCATCTGGTATGGCCCGCGCTGGGCGCAGGCCGCGACCGCGCCATCGCGGCTGTACAAAGCATTCACCTCCGAAGGCGGCATCCGGGTGGTCGGGTTCATCACCTGGCCGGGCTTCGACCGGCAGGCCCAGATCGGCACCGCGTTCGCAACCGTCATGGACATCGCTCCGACAGTGCTGGAACTCGCCGGCGTCGCACATCCCGGCGCCGAATACCAGGGCCGCGCAGTCGCACCCATGCGCGGCGGTTCGCTGGTGCCGTATCTGTCCGGTGCTGCCGAGGCGGTGCACGACGACGTCACCGACACCGGATGGGAGTTATTCGGCGGTCGGGCGATCCGCCAAGGCGACTGGAAGGCGCTCTATCTGCCCGAGCCGTACGGACCGGGCGCCTGGCAGCTTTACGACCTCTCGGTCGACCCGGGCGAGATCAACGACCTGGCCGCCTCACGGCCGGACAAGCTGGCCGAGCTTCTCCCGCTGTGGGATCGCTACGTCGAGGACACCGGCGTAATCCTTGATCTCTATTCACTTTTCCACGCCTAGGCCGGCGCCGTGAGCCGGATCGGGACTGATGAACTACGCGATGCGGTGCTCGACGAGGGGACTTTCGTCAGCTGGGACACCACGCCGCTGGCAGTTCCGACGAACGCGTCGTACGCGCACGAACTAGCCGATGCCCGAGCCGCATCGGGTCGTGACGAGTCGGTGCTGACGGGCGAGGGCCGGGTGTTCGGCCGGCGGGTGGCGGTGGTGGTCTGCGAGTTCGAATTCCTCGGCGGCTCAATCGGAGTCGCTGCGGCCGAACGGATTACCGCCGCCGTGCAGCGCGCGACCGCCGAGCGACTCCCGCTGCTGGCCTCACCCAGCTCCGGAGGTACCCGGATGCAGGAGGGCACGGTCGCGTTCCTGCAGATGGTGAAGATCGCCGCAGCCGTCACCCTGCACAAACAGGCCCACCTGCCGTATCTGGTCTACCTGCGCCACCCGACCACCGGCGGCGTGTTCGCGTCGTGGGGGTCGCTGGGCCACGTCACCATCGCCCAGCCGGGCGCCTTGATCGGTTTCCTGGGGCCGCGGGTCTACGAGCAGCTCTACGGTGAACCGTTTCCCGCTGGCATCCAGACCGCCGAGAACCTGCAGCGGCACGGGGTAATCGACGCGGTCGCGCCGCTGTCCGAGCTGCGCGGGATCCTCGACCGCACGCTTAAAGTCGTTGCCGACAAGGCGGGGTCCGCGCCCGTTCGGCCCACTGCCGAACCGCTGGCCGACGTCCCCGCTTGGGACTCGGTGCTGGCCTCGCGGCGGCCCGACCGGCCGGGGGTCAGGCAGCTGTTGCGATACGGCTGTACCGACCAGGTGGTGCTGTCCGGGACCGAGCAAGGCGACGCCGCGACGACGCTGCTGGCGCTGGCTCGGTTCGCCGGGCAGCCCGCGGTGGTGCTCGGCCAGCAGCGCATCGTTGGTGGGCTGGTTGGGCCTGCGGCATTGCGCGAGGCCCGTCGCGGCATGACGCTTGCCGCCGGTTTGCGGTTACCGCTGGTGCTCGTCATCGACACCGCCGGCCCGGCGCTGTCGGCGCAGGCCGAAGAGGGTGGGCTGGCCGGCGAGATCGCGCGCTGCCTGGCTGAGCTGGTCACGCTGGACACCCCGACCGTGTCGGTGCTGCTGGGACAAGGCAGCGGCGGGCCGGCGCTGGCGATGGTGCCGGCCGATCGGGTGCTGGCCGCGCTGCACGGCTGGCTGGCACCGCTGCCGCCCGAGGGCGCCAGCGCAATCGTCTTCCGCGATACCGCGCACGCCGCGGAACTGTCTGCGGCACAAGGTATTCGATCGCTCGACTTGCTGAAGTCCGGCATCGTCGACGTCGTCGTGCCCGAGTATCCGGACGCCGCCGACGAGCCGGCCGAGTTCTGCGCCCGGTTGTCGGCGGCAATCGCCGCCGAGGTGCACGCGCTTGGCGCGGTGCCCGATGCCGATCGGCTGGCGGCCCGATTGCGCCGCTACCGCGACATCGGGCTGCCGCCCTAGCTCTCCGGCAGCCCGAAGTAACGCTGGATCGTCGGCCCCACCCAGTCGATGATCTCGGCGCGGGTCATCTTGACCACCGGCGGCAACTGCAAGACGTAACGACACCACGCGACTCCCAAGATCTGCGTGGCGATCAGCCCCGACCGCCAGCGAGCTTCCGCCGGGGGAACCAGGTTTGCCACCAGCGGCTCCAGCTGCGTGGAGAAAATCTGCTGCATGCGTTGCGCGGCTTCGGTATTGGTGGCGCTTGACCTCAGCAAAATCACCAGCGCGTCGTCTCCCTCCCAGCGTTCCAGGAAGTGGCCGACCAGCGCGCGGCCCACCTCGGTGCGGTCCAGCTCGGTGAAGTCGGGAAACTTCAGGTCGAACTCCGCGGCGGCGGCGAACAACTTGTCCTTGTTGCCGAAGTACCGCATGACCATCGACGGATCTATCCCGGCGTCGGCCGCGATGGCCCGAATGGTGGCGGCCTGAAAACCGGCCGCGCCGAACCGCTCGCGAGCGGCAGCCAAGATCGCGGCCTTGGTGTCCTCCGACGTTCTCCTCATGTCTGGTATCCCATCAGATCGAATAGGTCACGCCGGTCAGCTTCTCGGAAAGCTCCCAGAGTTTCGCCGCCAGGTCCGGGTCGCGGGATTTCGCATTGGACTGCACACGTCGCGGATAACCGCGAAGCCGTTTCGGCCCGTAGTAGCCGCCGGGTTCCACCGGCGCCGTCGCGGCATAGATCTCCGAGAGCGCGCCCCTCTTCGCGCTTTGCGCAAATCCCTTGGTGGCCTTCATGATCAGATCGAGGAACGACTCGGTGTGCCCCTGCAGGTTGGTGGCCGCGTAACCGGGGTGCGCCGCCACCGACAGCACCGGCGAGCCGGCCAGGGTCAATCGCCGTTGCAGTTCATAGGCGAACAGGAGGTTCGCGAGCTTCGACGCGCCGTAGGCGCGCATCCGGCGGTATCGGCGCGCTTCCCAGTTCAGGTCCTGCAGATTGATAGACCCAAGAACATGTAGCCCGCTGGACATCGTGACAACTCGACTGCGAATGCGCTCGATCAACAAGCCCGTCAACGCGAAATGGCCGAGATGGTTGACACCGATTTGGGACTCGAACCCGTCGACGGTTCGCCGGTGGGGCACCGCCATCGCGCCAGCGTTGTTGATGAGGACGTCGAATTCGTCTGCGGACGCGGCGAATTCACGCACCGACGCAAGATCGCCGAGGTCGAGGCGGCGCACCCGGGCCAGATTTCCGATGTCCGAGGCGACCGCTTCGGCCTTGTCGACGTCGCGGCAGGCCATGATGACTTGTCCGCCGGCGCCCGCCACGGCTCGCGCCGTTACCGCACCGAGTCCGCTGTTGGCGCCGGTAATGACGAACGTTCTCCCGCGCAGGTCCATCAGCGGTACACCAGCCCGCTGAGCCGCCAGGCCAGTTGGCGGCGAAGCGCCGGCACCCGGCTGGACAGCTTCATGGCAACGTTGCGCGCCGGCCGTAAGGCGCGCGGCAGCGTCGCCATCTTGGTGAGTCGGCCGGTCAGCGAAAGGACCTCCTGAGCGACCGCCCGACGATCGTGGCTGTAGCGGTCCAGCAGCGAATCCGATCCGCCCGCGAGCACGTGCTCCAGGGCGTCGGCCAGCGCCGTCGCGTCCTGGATGCCGGTGTTCATGCCCTGCCCGCCTGCGGGACTGTGCACATGGGCGGCATCGCCGGCCAGCAGCAACCGGCCGGCGCGGTAGGTGTCGGCGACCCGGTGATGGATGCGGAAATGCGAACCCCAGATCACGTCTTCGACGACGAGCTGGCCGGGGCCAAAGCCGCGGGTGTCCAGCAGCTGTTGAACAAATTCCGCTGACGGCGAGGCCGGCGCCTCCTCGACGGGAGCGACGATTCGATACAGGCCGCCTGGCAACGGCGCCAGCACGGTCAGCCCTGCCGCCGCGTAGAACAGGAAAATTTCGTCCCTCGGCGCGCTGCCCCGCAACCGAACATCAGCAAGAGCGAACGACTCCGGATACTCGTGGCCGCGAAACCCGATGTGCGCCTGCGTACGCACGGCGCTGTTCATGCCGTCGGCGCCGACGACATAGCGTGCCGTGATCGGGTCGCCATTGTCGAACCTCGCTACCACCGACTCGTCGTCCTGGGTTAGCCCAATCAGCGTTTTCGGACGCAAAACCTCGCCGCCGAGCTGCGTGAGCCGGTCCAGCAGCACGCGTTCGGTGTCGGCTTGCGAGAGCGTCAACGTGTACGGGTACGACGTCGGCAGCGTGCTGAAGTCGATCGGAATCAGCACGCGGTCGCCGTCACGCATCGAGAAGCGGGGGTTATGAATGCCCTGCGCGACGATTTGGTGGCTCACGTCGACCTGCTCAAGGACCTCCAGCGTGCGCGAGGCGATCGCGCACGCGCGTGATGTGTTTTCACCGGCGGCCTGCGCATCGACAACTGTCGCTGCAATACCGCGCTTGGTGAGCGTCGCGCCAAGGGTCAGCCCCGTCGGGCCGGCGCCAACGATCAGGACATCGGTCATGGTCATGCTACCTCCTAAGTCAACGCTTGTTGGCATCCACAATGCGCGCTCCGGGTCGGTATGTCAACAGTTGTTGGCCAACAATTGTTGGCCTTGCGGCGCAGAATGCGTCGGGCGAGGGTTCCCACAGCTACGCGAGACAATCAGGCATCATGGGCGGCATGGACACTGGCGTGACCTCACATACCTCTCCAAGGGTGTTGGTTGTCGACGACGACTCCGACGTGCTCGCCTCGTTGGAACGCGGATTGCGGTTGTCCGGGTTCGAGGTTTCGACCGCGGTAGACGGCGCCGAGGCATTGCGAAGCGCGACCGAGACCAGGCCGGATGCGATCGTCCTCGACATCAACATGCCAGTGCTGGACGGCGTCAGCGTCGTCACCGCGCTTCGGGCGATGGATAACGACGTCCCCGTGTGCGTGCTCAGCGCCCGCAGTTCGGTCGACGACCGGGTGGCCGGTCTGGAGGCCGGTGCCGACGACTACCTGGTCAAACCCTTTGTGCTGGCCGAGCTGGTGGCGCGGGTGCGAGCGCTGCTGCGCCGCCGCGGATCCACCCGGGTGAACCGGACCGCGATCCTGCGCATCAAACTCGTCAAATATATTGCGTAGATTCGAATGAGCTATCGTGTTAGAATCGAACTAACAGGCCGGAGCCTTCAGTGCAAGGGCCGCCGGCGAAGAGCAGCACCAGCACCGCGACGATGCCGACCGGCAGGTTGACGTAGAAGATCCAGCGCCAGGAGAGGTTGTCGGTGATCCAGCCGCCCAGCGTCGGG
>DAIODV010000084.1:0-6288 GCA_036746615.1 Mycobacterium sp. | reverse complement strand
CGCCGCGGATCCACCGCGCCCTCGTCCTCCGAAACCATCACGGTCGGCCCGTTGGAGGTCGACATCCCGGGTCGACGGGCCCGGGTCAACGGCGTCGACGTCGACCTGACCAAGCGTGAGTTCGACCTGCTTGCCGTGCTGGCCGAGCACAAGACCGCCGTGCTGTCCCGCGCACAGTTGCTGGAATTGGTGTGGGGTTACGATTTCGCCGCGGACACCAACGTCGTCGACGTATTCATCGGATACCTGCGGCGCAAGTTGGAGGCCGGCGGCGGCCCACGGCTGCTGCACACCGTCCGCGGAGTGGGATTCGTACTGCGCATGCAGTGACGGGACTGGGCATGAATTTCTTGTCGCGAATCTTGACCCGTACGCCGTCGTTGCGTACCCGGGTTGTGGTGGCGACCGCGATTGGCGCGGCGATTCCGGTGCTCATCACCTGTGCCGTCGTCTGGTTCGGCATCACCAACGACCGCAAGGAACGGCTGGATCGCCGGCTGGACGAGGCGGCCGGTTTCGCGATCCCATTTTTGCCTCGCGGCCTTGGCGAAATCCCCAAATCCCCCAACGACCAGGATGCCGTCATCACCGTCCGCCGCGGCGGTGAAAAAGTCACGTCGAACTCGAAAGTCACGTTGCCGGAGTTACCGGTCGGCTACGCGGACACCTATGTCAACGGAGTGCGATACCGGGTCCGCACGGTGGATATCCCTGCGCCGCACCCGATGTCGGTGGAAGTCGGCGCGACCTATGACGCCACCATCGCCGACACCAACAACCTGCACCGCCGGGTGATCTTGATCGCCGGATTCTCGATCGCCGCGGCAGCCGTGTTCGCTTGGCTGCTGGCTACTTTCGCGGTGCGGCCGTTCAAGCGGTTGGCACAACAGACCAGATCCATCGACGCCGGCGACGAGAGACCGCAGGTCCAAGTTCGCGGCGCAACCGAGGCGGTCGAGATCGCCGAAGCCATGCGGGGCATGCTGCAGCGAATCTGGAACGAGCAGAACCGCACCAAGGAGGCGCTGGAGTCAGCTCGCGACTTCGCGGCGGTGTCCTCACACGAGTTGCGCACGCCGCTGACCGCGATGCGGACCAACCTGGAAGTGCTTGCCACCCTTGACCTTCCGGACGAGCAACGCAAAGAAGTGCTCCACGACGTGATCCGCACCCAAACCCGTATCGAGGCCACGTTGTCCGCGCTGGAGCGGTTGGCCCAGGGCGAGTTGTCGACGTCGGAGGATCACGTCCCGGTCGACATCACCGAACTGCTGGACCGCGCGGCACACGACGCCATGCGGATCTACCCCGACCTCGACGTGTCGCTGGTGCCGTCGCCGACCTGCATCATCGTCGGGCTACCGGCGGGGCTACGCCTTGCGGTGGACAACGCGATCGCCAATGCCGTCAAACACGGTGGCGCGACCAGGGTTCAGCTGTCCGCGGTCAGCTCGCGCGCCGGCGTGGAAATCGCCGTCGACGACAACGGCAGCGGGGTGCCCGAGGAAGAGCGCCAAATCGTATTCGAGCGGTTCTCCCGCGGCTCAACCGCGTCACATTCGGGCTCCGGCCTGGGACTTGCACTGGTAGCCCAACAGGCGCAGCTGCACGGCGGTACTGCGTCGCTGGAAAACAGTCCGCTCGGCGGCGTGCGGCTGTTGCTGCGTCTGCCCGGCCCCAGCTGACCTACTCGTCGTTGCCGCGATGCGGCACTTCACGTTCGACGCGCCGAATCGTCAGCGCCAACGTCAGCACCAGGCCGAGCAAGAAGGCCAGCACAACCAGCCCGTAGTTCACCTGGCCCATCACTGTGCTCCAATCTCACGTGAACCGGGCATGTCGTCCAGGGCTTGCTGCTCGCTCGTGCGGCTGAGAAATACCCTGGCGATAACCGAGGCAACCGCCGAGCCGATCGCGAAAGCCACTAGGTAGCACAGCCATTGGATGACGAAGGCCATGGATGAATTCTCCTTAGCTGACTACGATTTCGACGCGGCGATTCTGCGCTTGACCCTCGGGACCGGCGTTGTCAGCGACCGGGTCTGCAGCGCCGCGGCCTTTCGCGGTCAGGTGATCACGGGTGACACCGCGGGCGATCAGGTAATCAGTGACGGCATCGGCCCGGGTAGCGCTCAGCGGACCGTTGATGGCGTCGTTGCCGGTGTTATCGGTGTAGCCGTTGACGGTCACGCTCGCACCAGGGCAGGCCTTGAGCTTGTCGGCGACCTGATCCAGTATCTGTTCGGCGGCCGGCGACAGCGTTGAACCGTCGGTGCCAAAGGTGATCGGGCCCAACGCTTTCACGTCCGATCGCAGATGCGCGCACACGTTGCCCGGGCCAAGGGCCGGCACCGGACCCGGAGGCGCGCTCGACGTGACGAGACCGCCGATTCCCATGGTGTCAACGATATTCAAATTCGGCCACGCCGCATCGGCCGCCTGCTCGACAGCATCTTGCTGACCCCCCGAACCCGTCGTCCCGATCAGCGTGATCGTGTCACCCTTGATCGCGAGGCCGAAATCGGGAACCGATGCCGCCGCCTTGAAAACCGGTGCGGCGTTGGAGAAATCGAGACCGGTGATATCCCGGTTGATTCGGACGTTGTCGACGATGTCGATGTTCGGCCCAAATCCCTCTTTCAGCGCCGCCAATAGCGAATCTTTCGCCCCGGTGGTCGGCATGTCACCGGACAGCTTGATGTCGTTGCCGCTGCGGGTAATTGACACCGGCGCCAGCGTGATTGGCGGAATCGTAGGCCGGCCCGACGGCTTGGCTTCGGTCAGCGTCGGCAGCGCCCCGCTCGGGCCGTTGGCTGTCGGTCGGGCCCGTTCTTGCGCGCCATAGCCGATTACCGCTAGCAGCAGCGGAATAACGATCAAGCCGACCAACCAAGCCAGGCCTGGAACCCGCCGGTAGAACTTCGAGGTGCGCCGCCACTCGGTGGCGTCGGGTGCGTCGTCGGAACCCCCCACGGGCCCTCCCTCGTGTTAGCGGGTGCTCAGCAGATCGATCACAAAGATCAACGTCTTGCCTGACAACTGATGCCCGGACCCGGCCGGTCCGTAAGCCTGCGCGGGTGGGATCACCAGCTGACGCCGACCGCCCACCTTCATGCCGGGAATACCGTCCTGCCATCCCTGGATGAGTCCGCGCAGCGGGAATTCGATGGGTTCGCCGCGACCCCATGAGCTGTCGAATTCTTCGCCGGTGTCGTACTCGACGCCGACGTAGTGCACCTCGACGACGCCGCCTGGTACGGCTTCGGGGCCATCGCCGACCACCAGGTCGTCGATGACGAGTTGCGCGGGCGCAGGGCCGCTTGGAAAGTCGATCTCTGGTTTGCTTGGCACGGAAGCGACCCTAGTCCGGCACACTTGACTCGTGGAAGGGGACCATAAATGAGCGACAACGCAGACAACCAAGCCTTGGCGCACATCCACGACCTGGTCGCCCAGGAGAAGACCCTTCGGGCGCAGCTACAGCACGGCGATATCAGCGCATCCGAGGAGCACGAGCGGCTGCGCAGCATCGAGACCGAACTCGACCAATGCTGGGACCTGCTTCGGCAGCGTCGGGCGCTGCGCGAAACTGGTGGCGACCCGAGCGGGGCCGCGGTGCGCCCGCCCGACGAAGTCGAGGGCTACCTGAGCTGATCGATGGCTGCCGACCCGGGTGACGTCGATGTCGTCATCGTGGGTGGCGGGCACAACGGCCTGGTCGCCGCTGCATACCTGGCCCGGGCCGGCCTGCGGGTGCGACTGCTGGAGCGCCTGAACGACGTCGGCGGCGCGGCGGTGTCGGCGCAGATCTTCGACGGCGTCGACGCCCGATTGTCCCGGTACGCCTACCTTGTCAGCCTGCTGCCGACCCGCATCACCAATGACTTGGGTGCGGCGGTGCAGCTGGCCCGACGGCCGTATTCGTCGTACACGCCCGATCCCGCCACTGCCGGACGCACCGGGTTGTTGATTGGTCGCCTCCCAGTCGACGCAGCGGCCTTCTATCGGCGCTGCCGCCTGGTGACCGAGCGGCTGTGGCCGACGCTGTTGGAGCCGTTAAGCACTCGCGAGCAGGCCCGTCAACTGGTGGGCAACGATCAGGCTTGGCGGGCCGTGGTCGATCGGCCGATCGGCGAGGCGATCGCCGACGCGATCGGCAACGACCTGGTGCGCGGCGTGGTGGCGACCGACGCGTTGATCGGCACCTTCGCCCGGCTTGATGACCCGTCGCTGCAGCAGAACGTCTGCTTCCTCTATCACCTGCTCGGCGGCGGCACCGGCGAATGGCACGTCCCGGTCGGCGGCATGGGCGCGGTGAGCGCGGCGCTCGCCACCGCCGCGATCGGCGGTGGAGCCGAAATCGTCACCGGCGCAGACGTTTACGCCATCGATCCGAGCGGCGAGGTACGCTACCGCCGAGACGACGACGAACACGTGGTGCGAGCCCGTTTCGTGCTGGCCGGCGTGACGCCGGCGGTGCTGGCCGGCCTGCTGGGTGAGCAGGCGCCGCCATCAGCGCAGGGCGCGCAAGTCAAGGTGAACATGGTGCTGCGGCGGCTGCCCCGCCTGCGCGACAACCACGTCACGCCCGAGCAGGCGTTCGGCGGCACGCTGCATGTCAACGAAACCTGGACGCAGCTGCACGCGGCGTATTCGCGGGCGGCCGCGGGAGCGTTACCGGATCCGCTGCCGTGCGAGATCTACTGCCATTCGCTGACCGACCCAACGATCCTGTCCCCCGCGCTGCGTGAATCGGGCGCTGCCACGTTGACGGTGTTCGGTCTGCACACGCCCCACTCGTTGGACGCAACCCGCGAGCAACTCACCGCGTCAGTACTGGGGTCGCTGAATTGCGTTCTTGCCGAACCGATTCAAGAGATCCTGTTGACTGACGCGAACGACGTGGCCTGTATCGAGACGACGACCACCGTCGATCTGGAGCAGACGTTGGGAATGACGGGCGGCAACATCTTCCACGGCGGTCTGCGCTGGCCGTTCGCCGAGGACGACGAGCGGTTGGACACCCCGGCCCGACGATGGGGCGTGGCCACCGCCCATGAGCGAATCCTGTTGTGCGGCGCGGGCACTCGGCGCGGCGGAGCGGTCTCCGGCATCGGCGGTCATAACGCCGCGATGGCAGTTCTGGCCAGCCGCTGAGCAGACGCAGAGTCGCACAAAATACGCCGCACGGATGCGATTGTGCGTCTGCTCGCGCAGAGGAAAGTTACCGCGCGTCGATCGTGGCGTAGCTGCGCTCAGTGGAACCGGTGTAGATCTGGCGGGGCCGGCCGATCTTGCTGTCGCCCTCGTCGTGCATCTCCCGCCAATGCGCGATCCAGCCGGGCAGGCGCCCAAGCGCAAACAGCACGGTGAACATCCGCGTCGGGAAACCAAGCGCCCGGTAGATCAGGCCGGTGTAGAAGTCGACGTTCGGATACAGCTTGCGCTCGATGAAGTAGTCGTCGGTCAGCGCCGCCTCTTCGAGCTCCTTGGCGATGTGCAGCAGGTCGTCGTCGCCGCCCAGCTTGCCCAGGATCTTGTCGGCCTGTTCCTTGACGATGCGCGCCCGCGGATCGTAGTTCTTGTAAACCCGGTGGCCGAAGCCCATCAGCTTCACGCCTTCTTCGCGGTTTTTGACCTTCCGCACGAATTCGGCGACGTCGTCGTCGCTCTGGCGGATCTTCTCCAGCATCTCGAGCACGGCCTGGTTGGCGCCGCCGTGCAGCGGGCCCCACAGCGCGTTGATGCCGCCGGAGATCGAGGTGAACAGGTTGGCTTGCGACGAGCCCACCAAGCGCACCGTCGACGTCGAACAGTTCTGCTCGTGATCGGCGTGCAGGATCAGCAGCATGTCCAGCGCACGTACGACCTCGGGGTCAACGTCGTAGGGCTCGGCGGGCAGCCCGAACGTCATCCGCAGGAAGTTCTCCACCAGCGTCAGCTTGTTGTCCGGGTAGAGGAACGGCTGGCCGACCGACTTCTTGAAGGCGTAGGCGGCGATCGTGGGCAGCTTCGCCAGCAGCCGGATAGTGGACAGCTCGACCTGCTCGGTGTCCATCGGGTCGAGCGAATCCGGGTAGTAGGCGCTCAAGGCGTTGACGGTGCTGGACAGCACAGGCATCGGGTGAGCATTGCGCGGGAAGCCGTCGAAGAATCGCTTCAGGTCCTCGTGCAGCATCGTGTGCAGCTGAATCTGGCGGGTGAACGCGGCCAGCTGCTCCTTGTTCGGCAGCTCGCCGTAGATGAGCAGATAGCTCACCTCGATGAACGTCGACTTCTCGGCGAGCT
>DAIODV010000083.1:1323-11792 GCA_036746615.1 Mycobacterium sp. | reverse complement strand
CTTGCGTTCGACGGCGACCAGTGTGGACTGGGCGACGTCGTCGGCCATCGTCTGGTCGCTGACGATGGGGGCGATGGCGCCGGGGTGGTAGGCGGCCTGCGAGTCACGCGCAGGGTGGGGGCGGCCCCGCCACACTCGCGTCTGCACCGCCCGCCAAAACGACACCGCCTGCGAAACCACGTCCGGCCGGTAGACGTGCACGTACACCGGTTCGCTTCCGATCACATCTCGAATCGCTGCCCGCAGAGTGTCACCGGTGCGATCGGGTAATCCGGCCGCACGCTGCTGGAGCAGCGGTGTCTGGTTCCACATGAGCTTGCCGCCCCAGATCCCGTTGGGCGTCCGCCCGGAGCTGCGGATGTGCTCACGCCAGGCGGCCGACGACGCGGTGTCAGGAGTGCCCGGCTCCAGCGGATCGAGCAGCCGCAGGATCGTCTCGTCCTCCACCTCGGCGAACCACTCGCGCGGCTGCGGCGCCATGCCGGTTGTTGGCAGGTACTGAAAGAACTCCTGCGGCTCGCCGGCGCTGCCCGTTGCGCGTAACGATTCCACCAGCAGCGTGCTGCCACAGCGCTGCGAGGCGAGCACAAGATACGACGTCGGATGCGCGGACACGAGGTGAGCCTAGCCGCACCCGTTGGCGACCGGTTTTATACGGATTACGCTCACGCTGAACGCAACTATTGCTCGGTGTGTTTGACTTCGCCTTCGAAACCGCGGTCGCTGGCGATCGCCGATCGACTGGTCAATGTCTTGTGGTGAATCTGCAAGTACGTCTCGATGTAGCGAGCCGCAATGCGGCTGCCGGCGAAGTCGGACGGTATGACGTCGTTGGTCTGCTCGCGCCAATTCTGCAGCCGCACAGCAAGATCGGCGGCGATCGCATCGTCTACCTTGGTGCCGTCTTCAGCCAGCAGATTGTCGGCCTCCGCGGGATCTGTGCGCAGATCATAAAGTTCGCGCTCCGGTCGTGGAGTTTTGACTAGCGGTGCGACGGCGTGTCCGGACGGGCTGGCTTCGATGTCCCAAGGCAAATCGAGTAGCGGCCGGTGGGCGTAATTCTCGATGTAGCTGAAATCTTTCGTACGGATCGCGCGGATCGGGTCGAACGAGTCGTGGTACGTCTTGCCGGTGTACACATGGTCGCGCACCGGCGCGGCGCCGTCCGATGCACGCAGCGCATGTGCATGGGACAGTCCCTCGACGTCGGCCGGCACGGCAATACCGAGGAGGTCCAGCAGGGTCGGAACCAAATCCACGCCGCTGAACAGGTCGTCGTAAACCCTTGGCGCCATTGCCGCTTTCGTCGGTGGGCGAATGATCATCGCGATACCCGTCCCGGCTTCGTACAGCGTGGACTTAGCCCGAGGGAAGGCCGGGCCGTGGTCGGTGAAGAACACCACCCACGTGTTGGCGTCGAGTCCGGTGGCCGCGAGGGTGTCGAGTATCCGGCCGACAGCAGCATCGGCGGTGGAGATCGAACCGTAGAAGTCGGCAAGATCCTGGCGGACCGCGTCGGTGTCAGGCAAGTAGTTGGGCGGATTGACGGCCTCCGCGTCCGCTGGCTGGTAGCGATCGCGCGGGTAAGGCCGATGGGTCTCGAAAAAGCCGGCGGTCAACAGAAACGGTTGGCTGGTGTCATGGTTGCGCAGCCACTGCTCAGTCCGGTCTACCACGTACTCGCAGTAGGAGTTTGACACGTCGAACTCGTCGAAACCCAGTCGCGACGGGAACGAGGTTTCGTGCTGCATCCCGAAAAGGACTGAATGCCAACCGAAGTCGGAGAGGATGTGAGGCAGGGTACGGACACCGGCGCGGTACTCCCAGCCGTGGTGTGCGAGCCCGACCAGTCCGTTGCTCTGTGGATAGCGGCCGGTGAACAGTGATCCGCGCGATGGGGAGCACAGCGGCGCGGTGGCATGCGCCCTGGTGAACAGGATGCCCTCACTGGCCAATTGGTCGAGCCGGGGACTCGAGACGTCGGAGTGACCGTAGGCCCCCAGATAGCGGCCCGTGTCGTGCCAGTGCACGAGCAGGACGTTGTCACGGCGCTGGTCTGGTACATCGTGGTCGCTGATTGCCGCCACCTCCTCAGCTTGTTGGCCGCGTCGACGTTACCGGCCCCGGTCAATGATTACGGTGGGGCCGGGTGGGCGAAAGCATTCCGTGGGTGACCGATCAATATTGCGGCGGATATCCCCCGGGCGCGGGCGGACCCTGTTGGGGTGGTGGCTGCTGACCGTAGGGCCAAGGCCCGCCGCCCTGAAATCCACCGGGCGCAGGGCTATCGGTCAACTTCGGCGGCATGCCTAAACTCAGCCGGAACGCCGGGATCAACATCAGGCCGCCGGCGGCCGCGATGACAAATCCCGCGATCAGGTCATAGGTGATGCGGCCGGTGGCGCCGTAACGAGCCTCGCAGCCGATCGACAGCACCAACATGACGATTCCGCCGCCAAGGATGAGGAACTGTCCCATCTGCTTTCTGAGGAAAAGCATCACCCCGCCAGCGGCGGCGGCGAGGCCGGCCGCGATGATCAGGACCAAGCACGTCACCAAGGCCGGCGGCACGCTCGGAACCACATTTTCGATCTGCTGCCGGCACAAGGTGGAGTACTCACCGCCGAACCGTTTACAGATGTCGGATGCGCGGCTTACCGCGCTGCTCAGGTTTATCCAGAGCGTCAGCGTGAGGATCGCGCCGAGCAGCCCAAGTAACCCGATGGCGGCGAAGGTGACCCAGCTGATGGTCTGCTGGGAGGTCGGACCGGCCGTCGGCGCGCCGTAGCCAGACCACGCGGGTTGCTGACCATAACCGGGTTGCGGATAGGCCGGCCCGGCACCCGGCGTCGCGGCGTAACCGGGGTACGGCGGTTGCTGGCCGTAGTTGCCAGGGGCGGGCTGACCGCCGTAGCCGGGCGGGTTGGGCTCGCCAGGATCGTTCGGCGAACCACCCCACGGCGGGGGAAAACCTGGCGGAGGAGTTGACACTCCGGCATCGTAACCGCGATCACGTAGCGGGAGGCGACTGCTTGGCGATCCGGCGGAGTTTGCCAATAGCAAGCGCGTTGCTCACCAACGAAATCCAATTCACCAACACCGCCGATGTCAGGCTCCACCACCCCAGGGTCAGGTTGTGGATCTGTGCCGAGCGATATGCCCGCTCGCATTCGGCCAACGTGCCGGAGACCCGATAGGTGCGGTTCTGCCAGAGCACAAGCATGCCGGTGTGCTTCACCAGCGAGATCGACAGCGGTCCGTAACCGCTCGGCTGTGGCGGCGATACGTACTGTGGCACAACGGGATAGCCGGGCGGCGGCGGATAGCCATAGCCGGGATGCTGCGGATAGGACACGGGGTTCTGCCAGCCTTCCATGGTCTACGCGCTCGGGAGGACGACTCGACGGCGCGCGCGGTAACCCGGCCGGACTGGATAGCCGCCGTGTGCGGCAAGTGAGCGCAGCTGACGCATCGCGAAGTCGCGTCCTCGTCCGGCCTCGGGGATGACGACCCCTCCCCACAGCCCTTCGGCGCCGGGCGTTTCCCACGCCTCACGAGCGCACAACCATCGCGCCGGGCATGCGCGGCACAACGCCTTCGCCTCCTCGTCCGGATGGGTGGTCCAACGCTCCGGGTCAGTCGTGCAGACCGGGACGAACTCGTCGGATCGCGCCGCCAGCAGCGCGACAGTTGCAGTCATAGCCTTTCCCCTTCTTTACGATGCGCCAGCGGCGCCAGTGCTACGACTGTATCCGGAGCAACGCCGCAGTGCAACAGTTTTACTGAAGAAGTGCTACGGATTGGGCCGTCAAGATCGGGTAAGGCTAGGCAAATAGGCAGCTGACGTGCGTAAACCGTTGGCCATCGGTGCTATGGTTAGTGCGCGAATTAATGGCAAACACAGCCCGAGCTCCACCGAAACTGAAGCGCCATGTGGGCCCGGGTTGCACTGGGCGTCGCAGGAAAGATGTAGCATCTCTTCGGCGGATGTGGTGCTGAAGGGAGCGTGCGGTGACAACTGGCCCGGCCGGACCGACCCTCGCGGTACAGATCGGACCCGACTCACACACACTCGACCCCGTCGTCGGCGCGGCCGTCATCGGCAGAGATCCCGGGTCGACCGTGCGCGTCAACGACGAGCGGATCTCACGCTCGCACGTTCGGTTGGAGCCGCGCGGCGACGGCTGGCAGGCCTTCGACACCAGCACCAACGGCATGTTCGTCGACGGCGTGCGTCGAAGCTCGGCCCTGATCACCGGTCCAACGACTATTCATTTGGGAGCTGCGGATGGTATTCCAGTGAGCCTCGTGCCCGGCGATCCGACCGAAGCGACAGCGGTCGTTGGCTCTCTCGACGCGGACGCCGACGACGACGAAAAGTGGGAGGAGCTGTCCGAGACCGATCCCGACGTGGCGCGGGCGGGCCGAGCAGTCGCCGCGCGGCGACGCGAACTCGACATCACCCAACGCAGCCTGGCCAGAGACAAAGTCATCAACGCCGGCACACTCATCGCGTTCGAAAAGGGCCGTAGCTGGCCTCGCCGCGGAACGCTGGCCAAGCTCGAAGAAGTGCTCGACTGGCCGCCGGGCACCATCACGCGCATCCGCAACGGCGGACCCGTGGCACCGAGCGGCGGCGAAGCCACCGAGGTGCTGACCGACACGGTTCAGGCCCCGTTGATGGCCGAGGCGGTGGAGCTCGCCATGCACGCCATCGCCACCGCGCTCGGGGCGCTACCCAAGGACTCGCAGCCGGAGTTCGCTCAAAAAGCCAGCCCGATCCTCGCTGACCTGCGCAAGCTCGAGGCGGTGGCATCCAACGCCGCCCGCAACGCCAGAGGCGCGCCGTCAGTCGTGCTCGCTCTTAGCTCGGTGCGCCGGACCTACAACGACCTGATGCTGCGGGCCGCGCGATCGCCGTCGGCCACGTTGGGCCAGCGGCTCTACGGGGCGCGGCACCGGGCAGAACTGAGCATCGACGAAGCCGCCAACGCCGCCGGCGTACCGACCGCCATTGTTCAAGATGCGGAGGCTGAGCGTCCCGTTCCTCCGGGGGCCGCGGCGGCCATCGAGACACTTATCGCGCAACTGGCGATGAGCTGACGTCAGACTGTTCGCCCCAGCCGTTCTCCGAGACGAATTCGGCGAGCGGGCGTCCCACTGCCCAGCCATCCAATTCAAGCGACGGTCGATCGGGGAATTCGGGCACGGGGCCTAGGCACAGGATCGCCACCGGCTCGGCATCGGCGGGCATGCCCAGCATCGACGCGAGCCCCGGCGGGTCGAACAGCGACACCCAGCCCATACCCAAACCTTCGGATCGTGCTGCCAGCCAAAGGTTTTGGATCGCGCATGACACCGACGCGAGATCCATCTGCGGCAGGGTGCGGCGACCGAAAATGTAGCTGTCTCTGCCGTCGCACAGCGCCACGACGAGCAGCTCGGCGCAGTCAAGGATGCCTTCGACCTTCAGCGCCAAAAACTCCTGCGCACGCGGGCCCAGCGCGTCAGCGGTCAGCAACCGCTCCTCGTCGACCAGCGCGTGGATGCGTCGTCGC
Organism: Mycobacterium sp.; assembly: GCA_036746615.1. Lineage (GTDB taxonomy): Bacteria > Actinomycetota > Actinomycetes > Mycobacteriales > Mycobacteriaceae > Mycobacterium. The sequence goes on along the minus strand of DAIODV010000083.1, from coordinate 6,234 downwards.
AGCGAGTCGTCGGTGATCCGGATGAACCGCCACGGCTGCATCAATCCCACATTGGGCGCGGCATGCGCGGCCTGCAGCACCCGCGCCAGGACATCCTCCGGCACGGTGCTGTGAGGCACGAACCGGCGCATGTCCCGTCGTTCGGAGATGACGCGGTACACCGCTTGCCGCTCCTGCGGAGTAAACGCGTGATCGCCCACATAGCCATGGTAGGAACCGTCGTGCGCGAAGCGGCGAACCGACCCGACGTGTCTGCCAGACTGGCTTCGACGAAGGGATCGGCCCCCATGAAAATTCCTGATTCACTCGAAGAATTGCCGACCAACGGCACGCGTGGACGCGTCTACGGTGAGCCCTATCGGACGGCGGACGGCGGCACGGTGATCACCGTGGCCAAGGTCCGGGCCGGTAACTCGACCCCTGTTGGCGTGTTCGTCATCCACGGCGGCAAAGTGCGCTGGGTGCCGGTGGTTGACGCGAATCGGGTGGCGCTGATCGGGGTGATCACCGGGCTGGTATCGGCGGTGATCGTCAGTGCGGCCGTGCTGCGTCGTCCGCCGTGGCCCGACTTGTCGGCGACGTCGTCGGCCTGGCTGCAGCACCGCTGACCATTACGGCCGGTAGGTGACGCCGACGGCGCGGAAAACGTATTCCGGTGGCATGTCGAAGTTCAGCCATCGCCGCGGTAACCCGGCGAGGACGTCGCCGGGAATGGCGAGCTTGTAATGCAGCGACAGGTGGCCGGTGAACGACGCGTCGACCTGGCTGACGTCGACATCAACCTGTAGGCCGGTGGAGGAGAGCTCTGCATTCGCCGCACCGGATTGCGGAGCGTCCCAACGCACATCGACGGTGGGACCGGCCAGTTTCGGTAGCGATGACAGGGTTGCCAGCACGCGTTGACGGGTCAGCGCCACCGACCCGACGTAGCTGGCGACGCTGTGCGCCGAACGCAGACCGGGGATCGCGCCGCTGAATCGCCTAGTGACCGCGACGTAGTCGGCGCAGTAGATGACCCCTTCAGCATCGATTTTGGCGCGCACGTCGGCGGGCAGTTTGCCGATGCCGAAAAGCCTGCGGACAAAGACGGGCATCAGCCCAGTATGACCGCGGGTACGGTCGTGGCTGGTAGTGGCGGCGGTCAGGGCGGTGAGACGCTAATGCCTCTGGACGTCAGAGGGGTTCGCCGATATCGGGAAGTAAGGCAATGTCTTGCGGCTGGCCATTACGGAACATAGCGGCAAGTTCGCGCACGCGCCTTTTCGCCCAGCGAATGTCGAACTGACTTAGTACTTGATACTCGAATTTGAATCGCTCTGCTCGGTCTCCGACCCATTTGGCAGCGTGCCCTGTGACAACGCTTTCACAGTACCAATAGCGCAGGTCATCTAGGCTGCCTGACCGGTCGAAGCCAAGTTTTCCTCACTCGTAGAAAGTAAAGTGATATGAGCCGTCGTCTGCGACGAATATATTCAGGCCATCCCTTGTTCGGAATCCCACTTGCATGGGGCTGACGCCTAACTCCTCTGATAGCCAATCTATCTCAGCTTGGAGGTCGGCAGATTTATCGTCCAATAGGCGATTCGTGTTGGCCATTTCAAGAATACCGGCATGTGCCACAGGAAAGTACGTCTCAATGCGGCCGCGGACCCATTCAAGTTGCTGTCTATTAGTCGGAAACTCAATCGGCAGCTTATCTTTCATGATCTCTTCAAGCGCAGTCCCTTGTCGGATAGCGAACCGAGGAAGGTACTTCCACTTCCCAGAGTGATCGTACGGACCAAACACAAATGGAGCGCCGATTGGCGCTATCATGCAATTGATCGAACCCGCTCGAGTAGATCGATAAACTTGGATCTTGCAGTCCTTCGAACCGTAGAAGACCGCAGATCCCGGGGGTCCGCCTTCATCCACATCGTCAATGACCGCTTCAAACTCAAAACCATGTCGAGACAACGTCGGTTCGACAATGGTGCGGACTTTAGCCACGAACTCCTGAATCATTTCTGCATGATCCTTACCTGCAACCAAGACGTCCCAAGTTGCTGATAACCGTATGACTCTGCATTGCGCTTTAAAAAAGTTATCTCTTTAGCGTGAAAAGAATGCGGATCTAGGGCAAGAAGCTCGTCGACAGAAGAGGACTGCGCCCGATTGAGTACGTAGTCGAAACGAGCCGGCCCACGTTCGATTTGGGTTCGGAGGAATGATTCGATGACTTCCCAGCAGAGTTGGTTGGCATCCTCATCGTTGAGCCCGTAGGTTATGGCGTCCAGAGCCTCGGGCCCCGGGTCGTAGTAAATTCCGCCATGACGCCTGGCTTCTGCGATATAGCCAGCTTCGTTGCCTTCATACTTACCCAGGACTACGCGGTTCATATCGCCTTCTAAAGCTCATCGCATCAGGTAGGTGTAGTAATTACCAATAGCCTCCAGCGCCTGCGACGTAAGTTCAGGATGCCGTTCATGCATAACCGATTCCACGTAGTCGCCGGCCTCGTTCAGAGAGAGGCGATTCCAGTCCGGTTCGACTTGCATCGCCTCATTAAGAATTAAACGCACGTGCGCTTGTACCTGGTCGCGAGCTGGTCCGTAAAATGAGTTAAATTCGTCCTCGTTTGTTCCCGGGTAACGCTTAAGGTAGAGCGCTAGGGCTTCGCTTACATTAAAGTCGCTATTTTGCGTCATAATGGTAGATGACCTCACTTGCCTCTCTCAAAGATCGTCGTCGTTTGTCCGGTATCGGGATCGATCTGCATGATGCGAGTTATCTCCGGATTTTCCATTAGGCGTGGTATTTCGATCGTTTGCCAGACGTTTCCTGGCCGCAAGTTCGAGCCAATGATAGCCGTAACTTCACCTCGTGCGTTCTCCGCGTATGCTGCCGAAGCATCCTCCCAAAATTGCACTGATACCGGATCGTGGCGATTCCAGACTGGCAGCGGATTCACTCCGTTTTCCGCAAGCCTCATTTCCAACGTCGTGCCCCCAGAGCCCTGCGCAATAAGCTCCGCTATCCCTGAACCATCCGGGCCTACTCCAATCCCGTCGGCGTTTCTGCCCGACCAGTAGAACGCGCTATTCGGCTCCGTCGACGTGATGCCCTGGAGCTGCTCATAGGATGGCAAACTTCCAGGCAGGTAGTGACCGTCGCTGCCTATCGAGTATGGGTCATCGCCGTAATGCCCATCTGGGATCGAATGGTCGGTTGGTAACAGACTGTGCTCATCGCCAAATCCGGTAGGAAAGTGCTCGCCAGCATCTATTGGTGGATGCCCGCCGAGCACGTCGTGGGGAAAACTGGCGGCGGCGTCAAGTTCGGCTACGTCGCCGATCGCCGCTCCCTCGCCGCCGAACAGCAGCCCGGGCAGGGCAATGGCGCCGTCGGTGCCTTTTTGGCCCAAATAGTATGCAGCACTGGGTGAGTCCATGAAGGTGTGGACTTCGCGAGCGACGTCATTGATCCCCGAGACGACCGGGCCCTGGGTGGCGAATTCCCCGGCCTTTTGAGCCAAGCCCTTGGCCATCCCGCCCCAGGACTCGCCCAATGCGCTGAGCCCGTCTTGCCCGGTGAGGTCCTTGATGCTCTGCTCGGTCGCAAACCAGCGATCAGCAAATCCCTCGCCGAATCCCGGCGGCGGCTGCGGCGCCGGCTCGGGAGGAACATAGTGGGGCCCACCGTCGGCGATCCACTGCTGAGCGTTCGCAACATAGTCGTCGAGGTGCGCCTCGATCTGATCTGGTGGCATACCGGCGTCTGCCATGGTTTGGCGGGCCATCGCCCGAAATCTCTCCATCGCTTCGGGTTTCAGCTGAGGCGGCAGCGCGCCCGCAGCAGCGGGTTGCGGAAGACGGTTCAGCAGATCCGACAAGCTGCCCGGTTGCTGGGCAGAGGGCTTGCCCCCGCCCATCAACATGTCTTGTAGCGACGGCGGCTTATAGCCGGGCGCGCCTGCCCCGGCGCCGGCGGGCATCAATAGGTCGTCCGGCATGCGCGCGGGATCGTCGCCGCCCGCTCCGTTAGGAAGCAGCATGTCTTGCAGCGACGGAGGCTTCCCGGCGCCAGGCTTCGGCGCATCTTGCGGTGGTGGGTCAGCGCCGGCCGGACCCACGCCGGCATCCAGCGGAACATCGCCGACGGCGCCGCGAACCGCGGTCGCCAACTCGTGATCGGCGCCATGGGCATGCGCCTTGCAGGCGTTGAGCTCGGCCTGCAAAGCTTGCTGCTCTGCGGCGAAACTGATGGGGTCGAACCCAATCCCGGTGTTGCCCACGTCGATTCGCCAATCCGGCGTAATCGTCCAGCCGTAACCATCAGCTGCCCGCTCGATGTCGTCGAGTTCGGCCTTACACGTACGCACGTCCGCTTCGGCGCGCGACACCGCCGCTGCTACCTGCTTGGATTCCGCGCCGTCCGCCTCGATATCGCGACGAACCTTTCCCAAGTCGACGCGAAACGCCTCCCCGGCTTCGCCTTGCCAATCGGTCAGCACGCCGTGGACTTGATTCAGGTTCTCCCCCAGCTGCTGCAAGGTAGCGGCGCGCCCGCTGGCCGTCTGGAACACCGCGCGAATCGCGTTGACATCCCAACGCTTAACGTCAGAAGGAGTCAGCGCGCCCACCCGCTACGCCTCCTACGCTCGCACGGACCTGATTTCCTCGACGACATTGCGCGGTGAAGCCTAACGCCTCCGGCGGCGTCGCGCCCTTCACCTTTAAGCGGCCAAACGGCGGACGTCCTCAGCGCGTTGTCTGGTCTTCGTTGTCGGGATTGTCCTCGGGGGCGAATATTCGCCGGGCCGCGACGGGCTTGCCCGCCTCGCCGAACGTCGCCATGCCGGTGTGGCAGGGGGGGGCGGCTTTGAGGATCGGCCGCGCCCGGGGCGGGGGGGGGGGCTTGCCGAGGGGCCCG
>DAIODV010000083.1:0-1313 GCA_036746615.1 Mycobacterium sp. | reverse complement strand
GCGACGGGCTTGCCCGCCACGCGCTTCACCACCTCAGGCGTAGGCGGCGGAGCGACGATACGTCCTTGCACCGGGGAGCCGTTCTTCACCGTCGGCGGCACAACACGTTTGGTGTCGGCCTTGCTGTCGCTTCCCGCGCCGCCGGCTCCGCCCATCGCGCCCGGAGGCATCATCGGCATGCCGCCCATTCCGCCGCGCGCGACACCGCCTGACTCCGGTGGGCCCGCGGGCACCGGTGCTGACGTGGCCGACGATGCCGGAACGGTGCTGGCCGAGGGAGTTGGCGGCGGCCCCAGCTGTGAGGCCGGAGTAGTGCCGGCCAAGCCGCCGCCCGCACCACCTGCGGCGCCGGCTAATTCGGCAGCGCCACCGCCGAGTCCACCGCCCGCGCCGGCCAGCTCGCCGGGCAGTGCCCCGGCGGCCGCTGCACCACCTGCGTGCTGGAATGCGCCCATGGCCGCCTGCATGGCCTGCATGCCTTGCTGCGGAATCTGTTGTGCTATCTGGGTAAACGGTTGTGTGAGACCACTCAAGGAGCTGGTGAGACCCTGGCCGATTCCCGTTGCTCCTTGCAGAAGCTGGCTGAACTCCGACATCGGGTCCTTACCGCCAGCTCCGGCCATTTGTGCGGCCGAAGTCTCTTCATTGGCGGGGAATTGCGTCATGGCACCGTCGAGTCCAGCTTGGCGCTGGGTATAGCCGCCCTGCGCGAGCGAGTTGTCCAGGGGATCGCCGGCGTTGATGGTTACGCCCAACAGGGCGAGCAGTTGCTCGACTCCCGACGGACCGGAGACCACCATCTCGGAGACGATCTCGTGCGGCGGCAAATTCAACCCATGCGTGCGCGCGTAATCTTCGATTATCGCGACCAGTTTTGGATCCATGATGTTCCTTGCTAGTACGGCGGGACCGTGGTGTCGAGTGTACGGGCGGATAAGAACTCGTAGACGGAATTGCCGGGGCGGTACTCGTCGAGAAGGCGCTGAGTCAGCGCGTTGATCTCGTCGACGGCAGCGGCCATGTCGTGCGTCGTCGGCGCTTCGGTGCGAAGCGGGCCCATCAGCTCGAAGATGCGCTCGTAGCCGGCTTGGACGATGGTGGCCAGTTCAGCGCAGTAGCGGGTATTGAGTGTGGCCCTTACCTGTTCACTGTTCAGTTGGTCGATCACTGCGGGATCGACTGTGCCGCTGTTGGTTTCGACTCTTGTGATCTCGGCGGCGTAGATGCGTTGACGACGACGCCAGTCGGCATCGCAGTCGAGTTCGGTGGCTTGGGTGACCAAATTCGCGGCCATAGCGTAGCCAGCGACGGCT
>DAIODV010000082.1:2665-11825 GCA_036746615.1 Mycobacterium sp. | reverse complement strand
ATCGCGGTGTCGCTGACCAAGATCGCCAACGACGTGCGGTGGATGGGCTCGGGACCGCTGACCGGCCTGGCCGAGATCCAGCTGCCGGACCTGCAGCCGGGCAGCTCGATCATGCCGGGCAAGGTCAATCCCGTTCTGCCCGAGGCGGTCACGCAGGTCGCCGCGCAGGTGATCGGCAACGACGCCGCGGTCGCGTGGGGCGGTGGCAACGGCGCGTTCGAGCTCAACGTCTACATCCCGATGATGGCCCGCAACATCCTCGAGTCCTTCAAGCTGCTGACCAACGTGTCGAAGCTGTTCGCGGAGCGCTGCATCACCGGGCTGGCCGCCAATGTGGAGCACCTGCGCGAGCTGGCCGAGTCGTCGCCGTCCATCGTGACGCCGCTGAACTCGGCGATCGGCTACGAGGAGGCCGCCGCGGTGGCCAAGCAAGCGCTCAAGGAGCGCAAGACGATTCGCCAGACGGTGATCGATCGCGGGCTGATCGGCGACAAGCTGTCCGAAGAAGAACTCGACCGTCGCCTCGACGTGCTCGCGATGGCCAAGGTCGAAGACGACTAGGCCCGCCGCGATGCTCAGTGACGAACTCCGGCAACGTCGGCTGGCCATCATCGAAGAGCACATGAACACCGAGGTGACCAAGGAGTTCGACAAGACCCTGGCCACGTTCAACGGGCACCCTCGCTACGAGATCATGGCCACCGGCCAGGTTTTCGACGGCGACGACGAGGTGATGGGTTACTACCTGACCACGCGGACCGCGTTCCCCGATCAGCGCCACGAAAACGTTCGATACCACTTCAGCGACGACGCGGTGATCACCGAATTCGATCTGCTGGGCACTAACCTCGGTGAGTTCTACGGTCTCCCGCCCACGGGTAAGGCATTCCGGGTGCCGATCATCGCGGTGTTCTTCTTCGACGGTGACCGAATCACCAACGAGCGCATTTACTTTGACTCGGCCAGTCTGGTCAGCCAGATCGGCCGCGGTGAGCTGCTGGCCCTAGCCGCCTCAGGCGAGCTGCCGCAGCAGTAAGTCACGCGAGCCACGGCGGGTCGGTGTGCGCGTTGTGCCCGCCTCCGAGCGACAAATTCGTGTGCGATCGCATCGTGGCCCGTTTTGTCGCTAGGAGGCGGGCAAAATGACTACCAACTCGTCATAGAAACTCTTGTGACGAAAGTGATCCTGCGAGTCAGTCCGCTAGCTGCCGTTGTTCGGTCCGCCCGAGTTTTGGCCCGGCACATCGGTGATCGGGAAGTTGGGCATCGGCTTGGGCGACGGCGTATTGGGCAACGTCGGGATCTCCGCGGGCGGGATATCGCGCAGGTCGTTGATCGCCGGTCCGTTCTCCCGGCCGCCGTATACGCTGCCCGGTGCTCGTTGCCCGAGCAGCTGGCTGACCGTGACTAAGTGATAGTCATTGGCTTTGAGCACCGGGATGAACTGGTAGACCAAATCGACGGTGCTGGAGTAGGTATCGTGCAACAACACGACCGAGCCGGGTTTGATCTGGCTCAGCAGTAGGGACCTGCTGGCCGCGAGATTCGAGTCGTTGATCCAGTCGTAAGGGATGACGTCCCAAAGGATTCCGGCCAGACCGAATTTTGCGGCCTGCTCGTTGACTCCGGCATCGGTCAGACCGCCCGGCGGCCGCCACAACTTGGGCGTCACACCCGTGGCATCGGCAATCGCAGCGTTGGCCTTCGAGAACTGGTCGGGCACATCGGGCGCCGGCAGCGTCGTCATGTTGGGGTGTTCCCAGGTGTGGCTGCCGATCTCCATGCCCGCGTCCACGACTCGTTTGGCGCCAGCGGGGTTGGCCGCAACCTTGTTGCCGATTTCGAAGAACGTCGCCTTGGCATGGTTGGCGGTCAGGATGCCCAGCAGCCGATCGGTGTACGGAGTGGGGCCGTCGTCGAACGTCAACGCCACGCATTTTACTTGTGCGCAGTCGACGACATCGTTGGCGTGGGCGAACCTGACATGTCCGGTGTACGCACCGATCGCTATCACGATCGCTGCCGCCACCACCCCAGCGACCGTGCGCCAATAGCGCCACGCGAGGGTGTCTGGTCGTCTGGGCACGGCCGAAGTTTACGCGCGGCGATTGCAAGCGCGGCCAAGCCGGGCGCAGCAGGTCGCCGCAATCACGGAAGCGGTGCGCGGGTGATCTCCTCGAGCATCTCGGTGACCAGCGCGGCAATCGGCGACCGCTCGCTGCGCAGCAACGTGATGTGCGCGAAAAGCGGGTGACCCTTGAGTTTTTCGACCACGGCCGCGACCCCGTCGTGGCGGCCCACCCGAAGGTTGTCACGCTGCGCGACGTCGTGCGTCAACACCACCCGCGATCCAGCCCCGAGCCGCGACAACACTGTCAGCAGCACGTTACGTTCCAGCGATTGCGCCTCGTCGACAACGACGAACGAGTCATGCAGCGACCGCCCGCGGATGTGGGTCAGCGGCAGCACCTCGAGCATCCCGCGGGAAAGCACCTCCTCGAGCACCGCCGGGCTGGCCAAACCTTCGAGGGTGTCGAAGACCGCTTGGGCCCACGGGCCCATTTTCTCGCTCTCGCTGCCGGGCAAGTAGCCCAGCTCCTGGCCGCCGACCGCGTAGAGCGGACGGAATACCACCACCTTGCGGTGGGTGCGCCGCTCAAGCACGGCTTCCAGACCGGCGCACAGCGCCAGCGCCGACTTTCCGGTGCCGGCCTTGCCGCCCAGCGACACGATGCCCACCGACTCGTCGAGCAGCAGGTCCAGCGCCACCCGCTGCTCGGCGGAACGACCACGCAGTCCGAACACCTCGCGGTCGCCGCGGACCAGCTGGACGCGCTTGTGCGCGTTGACCCGCCCGAGCGCGTGAGAGCTGCCGGCCAGCAGGCGAATACCGGTGTGGCACGGCAAGTCTCGTGCGACCGCCAAATCAACCTCGCCGTCGGCGAACAGAGCGTCGATGTCCTCGGCGGTGGCCTCGATCTCCGTCATCCCCGTCCAGCCGGAGGTGACGACGTCCTGCGCGTGGTACTCGTCAGCGGGCAGACCGACCGCACCGGCTTTGACGCGCAGCGGAATGTCCTTGCTCACCAACGTGACTCGCTTGCCCTCTGCGGCCAGGTTGGCGGCACAGCACAGGATGCGCGAGTCGTTGGTGTCGGTGCGAAACCCGGCCGGCAGTACGTCCGGATCGCTGTGATTGAGCTCGACGTGCAACGTACCGCCTTGTGTCCCAACGGGAATCGGCTGATCCAGGCGCCCGTGCACCAGTCGCAGATCGTCGAACAACCGCAACGCCTGGCGGGCGAACCAGCCGAGCTCGTGGTGATGACGTTTGGCTTCCAGCTCACTGATCACCACCAGCGGAACCACCACTTCATGTTCTGCGAAGCGGGAACACGCCCACGGATCGGACAACAACACGGATGTGTCCAGCACATACGTCCGGATGGTGTCCTGTGGAACCGCCAGGGAATCAGTCACGAGCGCTCCTCGAGCTCATCGCCCGTGCGGCCCGCACGGACGATTCGGCGGGGGCCGCGGCGCCAGGACCGGGGCCGGCGGTCCTGTCGAAGTTGAGACGAGAGGCGCCGCCCGGACAGCAGAGCATGTCGCTAGCCATCGAATGCGACGCTACTCCGGAGTTCGCATGTGCGCCGCGCAGGCGCGCCGAGATGGCTAGGCGATGACGAGGTGCTTAAGCGCAGGCTCGTCGGCGAGGCCCCACGCCGTGATGCGGTCGGAGATCACCTGCTGCAGCTGATCCGCGTCGAAAATGCCTGTCTCGGCAACGTTTCGCACCTTGTCTTGATAGGCGTCGATATCAGCGCCGACGACTTGGAGGTCAGCAGCGCGAGCGGCGATCGCCGCGACGGTCTCGTCGCGGGTGTAGCCGAGGCAGTGCGCGACGAGGTTCGCGAAGAACTCCTCGTGTCGCTCTTCGTCGCGCGCGATGTGGGTGATCAGACCGGCCAGCACCGGCTCTTCGATCTGGGCCGCCAGGTTGTTGCAGTACACCGCGTGGGCGCGCTCGAAGAACGCCATGAACACCAGCGTTTCAACCTGGGAATAGTGGTCGGCGCGGTACCCCTTGGATGCGACGTGCTCGAAGCGGACGTGCTCGTTGGCGACCGGGTCGATCTCGCGGGTCACCACGAAGTACTCGCGCAGTGCGATGGCGTGCAGGTGTTCCTCGGCGGTCCACCGGCCGATCCACTGGCCCCAATTGTCCTCGAGGATGAAGTGCTCGACGAATTCGCGGTGGTAGCCAGCCAGGTTGTCTTTGGTGATGAGCAGGATCTCGCACGCGTCGGTGATGGTTTTCGGCAATGTCACCTGCGACGGGTCCCAGTCGCGCCCGCCGAGGAAGGCGTAGTTTTCGCCCTGTTCGAACGGCACGAAGTCGTGCGCGAACCACAAGTTCTCGGTCCCCAGGTGGCGGTCGAGGTTCTCGCCCACGACCGGCTCGAGTTCGAGGATCAGCGCGTTAGCAACAGGTTTGATTGCCATGAAAGTAACTGTAACCCGCGTACACAGTTTCCGTGAAATCCTAGAGCGTCAGTCCCGGGTACAGCGGGTTAGCGGTCAGCAGCTCGGCGGAAGCCGCGTGCACCCGCGGGGCAGTGCCGTCGGCCAGCGTGTACTTGGCCTTCGACGTGCCCTGGGGCTGCGTGTTGCTCAGCACATCGACCACCAGCTCGGCGACCCGGTCGAACTCGGCGGCGCCGAAGCCGCGGGTGGTCAATGCCGGGGTGCCCAGGCGGATGCCGCTGGTGTACCAGGCACCGTTCGGGTCGGCGGGGATGGCGTTGCGGTTGGTGACGACGCCGGAGTCCAGCAATGCCGATTCGGCCTGGCGGCCGGTCAGCCCGAATGACGTCACGTCCAGCAGCACCAGGTGGTTGTCGGTACCACCGGTGACCAGCCGCGCCCCGCGCCGCAGGAACCCGTCGGCCAGCGCCTTGGCGTTGTCGGCAACCCGCTGCGCATAAGCCTGGAACCCGGGCTGGCGGGCCTCGGCCAGCGCGACGGCCTTGGCGGCCATGACGTGTCCGAGCGGCCCGCCCAACACCATCGGGCAGCCCTTGTCCACCGCGTCGGCATACTCCGGCTGGGCCAGCACCAGACCACCGCGCGGCCCGCGCAGCGACTTGTGCGTCGTGGTCGTGGTGATGTGGGCATGAGGCACCGGGTCCTCGTCGCCGGTGAACACCTTGCCCGCGACCAACCCGGCGAAATGCGCCATGTCCACCATCAGCGTGGCGCCCACCTGGTCGGCGATCTCGCGCATCTTGGCGAAGTTGATCCGCCGCGGGTAGGCCGAGTACCCGGCCACCAGGATCAGCGGCTTGAACTCACGCGCGGCCGCCGCGAGCGCGTCGTAATCCAGCAGCCCGCTTTCCGGGTCGGTGCCGTAGCTGCGTTGGTGGAACATCTTTCCGGAGACGTTGGGCCGGAAGCCGTGGGTGAGGTGACCGCCGGCATCCAGCGACATGCCCAGCAGCCGCTGGCCGCCGAGCTTGGCGCGAAGCTGTTCCCAGTCCGCCTCGGAGAGGTCGTTGACGTGTTTGGCCCCAGCCTCGGCGAGGCCGGGCGCCTCGATCCGGGTGGCGAGGATGGCCCAGTAGGCAACGAGGTTGGCGTCGATGCCGGAGTGCGGCTGGGCGTATGCGTACGGCGCGCCGAACAGCTCACGGGCGTGCTCGGCGGCCACACTCTCGACGGTGTCGATGTTCTGACAACCGGCGTAAAAGCGATGCCCGATGGTGCCCTCGGCGTACTTGTCCGACAACCAGCTGCCCATGGTGAGCAGCACCGCAGGCGACGCATAGTTTTCGCTGGCGATGAGCTTGAGCGAATCGCGTTGGTCGGCAAGCTCTTTGCGTGTCGCAGCGGCAATACGGGGTTCGACGGACTCGATCACCTCTAATGCCGCGCGGTACGCGCTGCTGGCGGTATCGGCGTATTCCGCGCCTAGGGCTGCGGAGGAGGTGCGAGCGTCAGATGTGGCAGTCACGGGCGCCAGTCTATCCACGCAGTGCCGATGGAATTAGCGGCTCGTCGAGCAGCCGGCCGAAACGTTCGGTGAGGGTGACCCCGGCCGGGCGGTCATCCAGCCAGGCCCGCAGTAGTCGATATCCCTCGACGTAGGTGCTGGTGTACGCACGCCATAGCGGCGAGGACAAGAACCGCAGCATCTGCCGCGCTCGGGTGTCATTGACCAGCAGCCAGCGCCGCAGGAAAGCCGCCACCTCGTCGGCGTCGCGATGCTCGTCGTGCAACATCAACGCCGCGTCCTGACGGACGCCGGCCAGCGCCGCGGACGCCTCGGAAACCGCCTCGGCGCGCTCGCCGTCAAACCTCAGCCCCAAGTCGGCGTAGATCTCGGACGCCCAGTTTCCCCAGCGCGGGCCGATCGCGGCATACAGCGCCAAGTCGGCCAGACCCTCGGCCATCAGGCACTGCGGGGTGTTCACCAGAAAGATGGTCTGCTCGGCCTGGCCTTTGCCGTTCACCAACCCGGCCTCTTTGCGGCAGTGCTCGGTGTGATGGCCTGGATAGGACTCGTGGGCCACCAGCCGTGGCAGGTTCGACATCAGTTGTTTGATGTCGGCGTTGACGGCCACCGTGGAGCGGTAATCGCCGAGGTAGTAATTGAATCCAGACCACGGCTTGTCGGTGACCACCTGATATTCCACGGTTTCGGTGTCGGGTAGCGGGTACTCGGCGCGCACCCGGTCGCGCAGCGCGCTGGAGAACGCCTCGATGCACTCGGCCAACCGATCGGGCGGGATCTCTTCGGACGCGCGGTGGGCTTCCATCCGGTCGGCCAGCGGGCCATCGCCCCCTAAGACATCGTCGAGCCGGGCGTGAGCCTGCCGGTAGGTCTCCAGCTCACCCTTGGCGATGTGGACGTCGAAGTAGTCGTGCACCTCGTCGACGAAGCCGATGTCTTCTCCAGCGGACTTGAGTCCGGCACAGGCCAGTGCCCGCAGATGCGCGCCGATGAAATCGGCGCGGCTAGCCTCAAACGCGTTGCTGCGCGGGACATCTGGCAACGCGGCGAGCAGCCGCTGAGCCTGGCGGACTAAGTCGGCCGGGTCGGGTGCGGACTCGGCCGACACCGTTTGACGCAGCGCGGGATCGCCGGTGAAGGCGTCGACGTAACCGGATTCGATCCGGTCGAAGCGCAAACCCAGCAGCAGGTACTCGCGGATCAAGACGGCGGGTTCCATACCGGTTAACGGTATCCGCGTGGCCCCTGCAAGACTGAGGGCCATGCCGCGGCTGAGCGAGCCGAGCCCCTATGTGGAGTTCGACCGGAGTCAGTGGCGTGCGCTGCGTATGTCGACGCCGCAGCCGCTGACCGAGGAAGAAGTCGTCGGTTTACGTGGTCTGGGCGAGCAGATCGACCTGCTCGAGGTCGAAGAGGTCTACCTGCCGCTGGCGCGGCTTTTGCATCTGCAGGTCGCCGCTCGGCAAGGGTTGTTCGCTGCGACCGACGAGTTCCTCGGCGAACCCCGGCAAAATCCCGATCGGCCGGTGCCGTTCATCATCGGAGTCGCCGGCAGTGTGGCGGTCGGTAAGTCGACGACGGCTCGCGTGCTGCAGGCGCTGCTGGCCCGCTGGGATCACCACCCGCGGGTGGACCTGGTGACCACCGATGGGTTCCTTTACCCGAACGCCGAGTTGACTCGTCGAAACCTGATGCATCGCAAGGGTTTTCCGGAGAGCTATGACCGACGAGCGCTGATGCGATTCGTCACCTCGGTGAAGTCGGGTTCGGACTATGTCTGCGCGCCGGTGTACTCGCATCTGCATTACGACCGGGTGCCGGACGCCAAGCAGGTGGTGCGCCACCCCGACATCCTGATCCTCGAGGGCCTCAACGTGCTGCAGACCGGGCCGACGCTGATGGTGTCGGACCTGTTCGACTTCTCGCTGTATGTGGACGCGAGGATCGAGGACATCGAGCAGTGGTACGTCTCGCGGTTTTTGGCGATGCGCTCGACCGCGTTCGCCAACCCGGCCTCGCACTTCCACCACTACGCGGGTCTGACCGATCCGCAGGCGGTGGTCGCAGCGCGCGACATCTGGCGCTCGATCAACCGGCCGAACCTGATCGAGAACATCCTGCCGACCCGGCCCAGAGCAACTCTGGTGTTGCGCAAGGATGCCGACCATTCGATCAACCGGCTGCGGCTGCGCAAGCTCTAGCCGCGCACAAGCCGATGCGGAGGCGCACACCGCAACCTCTGACGGCGGCGCCCCGCACCGGCGGGACGGGAGTCACGCCGGCAGGCGGCGCACTCCGAGGTATTGCAGATAGCCGATCAGCGCCGTGTAAACACCGCTGGCCAACGTCGCGGCGATGCCCGTCGCGGTCAACGGCAGCGCGTCAGCGGCCACCACGACGACCGCCGCCACGGTGAAGACAATGTTGGCGATCACCACGCCGATCCCCGCGCGACGCAGGTCGGGCAACGCGGCAAGGACGTAGACAACGAGCCCGTAGAGCACGAAGAACGCGCCCAGGCCATATTCGGCGACGGAGCTCAGCCCGGTGAGCGACGAGAGCGGATCGGCGGCCACGGCGATCAAAAGGCCGGTGAAGCCGGTCAGCGTTGCGTCGAGCCGCATGGCGAAACGCAACAAGGAGTCGGTCGAGTCGGCGAGCGGTCTTGGGGCCAGTCCAGTTACAGCGGTCATGTCGGAACTCCTTGCGGTGTCTGGTCGAACACTTGTGAGCCTGCCGTTACGCGACTGCCAGATCGACGCATCGCACTGCCAGGCACTGCCATGCGCAGGTCAACGCGTGTTTAATACGCGGCTATTCCTTGACTAGCCGGGCTAACTGGATACCGCGACCCTGCCGCGCAGATCCGCGGCGATCAGCCGGGCGGCGGCGTTCTGCCAGTTGTGCAGCGAGCGCTGCGGCACCTCGGTGACAAACCACTGCCAGGCCTGCCGCGCGGTGGGGTCCAGCCCGGCGGCGGTGGCGTTCTGTGCGTAGGCGCGCACACCCACGACGTAGGGGAAATACAACGCGTTGTAGTAGCGCCACTGCTCGGTGGTGCCGAAGTCGCCGCCGTCGCGCGGTTTGAGCCGCGCGATGCGATCGGCCAACAGTGCCTTCAGCTCGACGGCCCGTTCCAGCGGCTGG
>DAIODV010000082.1:0-2611 GCA_036746615.1 Mycobacterium sp. | reverse complement strand
CGTCGATGGCCGGCAACCCGGTCAGCGGGCTGGCGACCAGTTTGGACAGGTCGCCGTAGTGGCCCAACGCGCGGCGGGTGAGCCGGGCGAACGTCTCATCGTCGAAGTTGTCGAGTGGATCGGCCGACCGAAGGGGAAGCGCAGATTGCGTGCGCCGCAACGTCTCCCGGTCGGCACGCAGCATCGGGGATCGCGAGAACACCATCCGGTCCAGCAATCCGGCCAGCGGGTCGGCCAGGACCTGCACGGCGCTGACGATCGCCAGGCTGGTGAACAGCAACACCGTCAAAGCGATCTGTGCGGTGCTCTGCTCGCGGGTCAACGCGATACCGATCAGCATCTGACCGCCCAGAAGCGACACGACAGCGCCGGCGCCGGTGAACGAGCGCAGCATGTCGGCCCGTAGCGCCTGCCCCTCGTCGAACGCGTCCCACAACGCGACCGCCACGCCCAGCCCCAGCACGTCGCAGCCGGTCGACGCCAACGCCAGCCAGCTGGGCACCACGCCAAGCGGGATGATCAGGATGGCGTTGGCCAACGCAAAGAACAGCGTCGCGGTGATGACCAGCCCGACGACGGGGATCTTCTGCACGCGGCGCCGCACGGCGGCGATCATCGCGCCCAGCGTGGACGTCGAAATCACCGCAAACATCACCAGGTGGCCGAGCCGCAGCGGACCGCTGACGCCGCCGGCCAGCGTCGCACCGACCAGCGTCAGCACGGCGACGCCACCGACCAGCAACAGCTCGCCGGCCCGTGCCCGCCCGCTGTCGCTTGGCCGGGCCAGCTCGACCAGCACCGCGAACCAGGCGATGCCAGGAATCGCGACTACGTAAATCTCGACGTGGCTGAGAAGCGCCGAGTGCGTGACAAGTCGCACCGCGTCAAGCGCCACCGCCGTCGCAAAGCTGCACAGCCCGACCGCCGACAACGCGAGCACCGGTTTGCGCGGATCCCGGGCCAACAGATACAGCCCCAGCCACCAACTCAGCGAAAACACCAACGCTGAAAGCGCAGCCATGCATTCAGTGTCCCATGCGGTCAAGTTCCGTAACGGCGATGGCGCTGGCTGTAATCGCGAAGGGCGCGCAAGAAGTCGACTCGGCGGAAAGCAGGCCAATGCGCCTCGGTGAACCACATCTCCGAGTAAGCGCTTTGCCAGAGCAGGAACCCGGACAGTCGCTGCTCCCCCGACGTCCGGATGACCAGGTCGGGATCCGGCTGCCCCGAGGTGTACAGGTTCTCCGAGATCGCGTCGACGGTGACGGCGTCGACGAGTTCGTCTCCGCTGGCTCCGTTGGCGACTTCCTTGCTCAGCAAGGCGCGGACGGCGTCGGCGATTTCCTGACGGCCGCCGTACGCGACAGCGACGTTGACGTGGAAGCCGGCGTCGGCCGGCGTGGACTCGACCGCTTCCCGCAGTCGTCGCGCGGGCTCCTCGCCGATCAACTCCAGATCCCCGACCGTGCGCACACTCCAGCGGTTGGCCGGCGCGCAGATCTCCTCGACGACGTCGGTGATGATCTCGATCAGCGCTGCCAGTTCGGTGGGATCGCGTCGCAGGTTTTCGGTGGAGAGCAAATAGACCGTCGCCATCTCGATGCCGGCTTCTTGGCACCAACGCAGCATCTCGGCGATCTTGGCCGCGCCCATCCGATACCCGTAGCTGACGTCGTCGTATCCGGCGTCACGTGCCCACCGCCGGTTGCCGTCGCACAGCACCGCGATGTGGCGCGGCAGCTCGGATTTGGATGCGGCCAACCCCTGCCGCAAACGCAGTTCATAAATGCGGTAGAGCGGTTCCTTCAGGCGCGGCGGAATGATCTCCACAGGGATCCAGATTACTGTGGGAGGTAGCGCTTACCCGCGATCCGGCCGCAAGGCGTAATGAGACTTAGGAGGGATCTTGAGCCGCGAAACCAACGTGGCCACCGCGCCCCGCGCTTCCGGTCCGGTTGACACTGTCGAAGAAGTCGCCGGTCAGGTTCTGGAATCCGCTGCCGATGCGCTGACGAAACCGCGCGCACGCGGCTGGATCCATTTGGTGTCGGCGGTGTTCGCAGTGGCCGCAGGCGCCTCGCTGATCTCGGTGTCCTGGCCGCTGAAAGGGCTCCTGGCCGGGTTGGCCACATTCGTCTACAGCGCCGCCATCGTGGGAATGTTCACCGTCAGCGCCGTCTATCACCGCGTCACCTGGAAATCGGCGCAGGCCCGCATCCGGATGAAGCGGCTCGATCATTCGATGATCTTCGTGCTGATCGCCGGCACCTACACCCCGTTCGCGCTGTTGGCGATGCCGCCCGCCGCCGGAACGCTGGTATTGAGCGTCGTCTGGAGCGGTGCGCTGGCCGGGGTATTGCTCAAGATGTGCTGGCCGTCCGCACCGCGCTGGGTCGGTGTGCCGCTCTATCTGCTTCTCGGCTGGGTCGCCGCGTTCTACGTCGCGGAGATCATGCACATCGCCGGGGTGGCCGCGATGGTGTTGCTGGTGGTCGGCGGCTCGCTATACAGCATCGGCGGCATTCTGTACGCGCTGCGCTGGCCCGACCCGTGGCCGAAGACGTTCGGCTATCACGAGTTCTTCCACGCCTTCACCGCGATCGCGGCGATT
>DAIODV010000081.1:0-11838 GCA_036746615.1 Mycobacterium sp. | reverse complement strand
CCGATCCGCACAGCCACCGATGAGGCGACCGCACTGGCGCAATGAGCGCCTCGGCAGAAGTCACAATTCGATCACGTTGAGGGTCACGATTAACTAAGGGCCTAGCACGTTCTCTAAGAAAACTCGTTCTGCTCTGATCGGATACTCAGCGAAGGCGTCTCAATTGAAACTCAAGTCACGTTAGGCGCCTGAACCGCTTCTCTCGCAGCAAGTTCCGATGCTTGACGCTCGCGTACCTTGGGCCTTGGCCTTGGGGGATCGGCAGCCCCGTGATGAATCTTCGTCTCAAAGGAAGCAAACAATGATGAATTTCAGTGGTAAGACCGTGCGCCGGCAAGCGGTCGGTTGCGGTCTACTCGCCGGTCTGGCTGCCACCGTGATCGCGGCGCCGACGGCATCTGCGGCACCCGACTGCAGTGCGGGCGGGGTGGCCAACACGGTCAGCTCGGTGATGGGATCAGCCAACCAGTACCTCGGCAGTCACCCCGACGCCAACGCCGTCGTGTCGGCAGCGCGCAATGAGCCGCGCGGGCAGGCGGCGTCGGATCTGCGGAGCTTCTTCACCGCGCATCCGCAGGAGTACTACGACTTGCGGGGCATTCTGGCGCCCATTGGTGACACTCAGCGCCAGTGCAACACGTCGGTGCTATCGCCCGACCTGGAGTCGGCCTACAACGAGTTCATGGCCGGCTAATACGATCGCCGCCCGCTCCGGCAGCCGAAACTTGTCGGTGGCGGCTGAGATGATCGCGTTGTGTCGTCGATCGCATCTCCTGCCGCGCCGGTGAGCCGCACCGAGCGTCTTGATGTGTTGTTCGACGAGCTGTCGGAGTTGGCGGGTCAGCGCAATGCGATCGATGGGCGCATCGTCGAGATCGTCTCCGAGATCGATCGCGACGTGTTGTGGGACTCGACGGGTGCGCGGTCACTGCCGGCGTTGGTGGCCTGGAAGCTGGGCGTGTCATCCGGCAATGCGCAGGCGATCACCACCGTGGCCCACCGGCTCGAGGAATTTCCCCGGTGTGCGGCGGGCATGGCCGAGGGACGTTTGTCGCTGGATCAAGTCGGGGTCATCGCGGCACGCGCGGCCGAGGGATCCGATGAGCACTACGCGCAGCTGGCGGCGGTGGCCACGGTCAATCAGTTGCGCACCGCGGTCAAGCTCGAACCACGCCCCGACCCCGAACCCGATGGTCGACCTGACCCGAAGGCCTCGATCACCAAGACCTCCTGCGATGAGCACTCCACATCTTGGCGGATCACACTTCCCCAGCTGGAGGCGGCGACGTTCGACACCGCACTGCAGTCCCATCTGGATGCGTTGGTCGCCGAGTGGAAACACGACCACGACAACGGCGAGCACATCTCAGAGAATTGTCCGCCATTCCCCACGACGGGTGAGGCGTTTATGCGGCTGGTCGAGACGGGATGGGATGTCGAGGCCACCCGCCGCCCGCATGGGCAGCACACCACGGTGGTGGCCCACATCGATGTCGAAAAGCCAGCGGCTGCACTGCATTTGGGTCCGCTGCTGACCGACGCCGAACGCCAATACCTAACATGCGATGCCACGGGTGAGGTGTGGCTCGAACGTGCCGGGCAGCCCATCGGGACCGGGCGCACCACGCGGGTGATCAATCGGCGGCTACGCCGCGCCCTCGAGCACCGAAACCCCACCTGTGCAGTGCCGGGCTGCGGCGCCACCCGTGGCCTTCATGCCCACCACCTTGTCCATTGGGAGGACGGCGGGCCCACCGACTTGGACAATCTGATTTTGGTCTGCCCGTATCACCATCGGCTGCACCACCGCGGCGGCATCACCATCACTGGACCCGCCGACAAACTCATCGTCACTGACAGCGACGGGCAGACGCTGAGCGACGCATCGCTCGCGCGTGCGCCCAACCATCCCCCACCCGATGTCCCACCATGCCCCGGACCCACCGGCGAACGCGCCGACTGGTGGTGGTACGACCCCTTCCAACCCCAACCACCACCGGGCAACAACTAGCGGATCAAACACGTTGGGCGCAGAGAATTCCGTGCCGATCCTCGGTTGCCCGGTGCAGTGCAATCAACACTGCATCGGGTAACGCCGCGCGCTTTCTGATGGCGCCGCCACGGTCGCGGTCCAGCGCATCGATTTAGAGGTGTAGCGACTCACCGCGCGTGGGTACTCGGTGCGGCATGGCCAGTAACGAGAGTTTCCAACAGGCCGCCGAGCGCATTTACCACGACTGGGACAAGGCGCTCAGCAACGACGATGTCGATGGACTGCTTGCGCTCTATGCTCCCGACGCCGTCTTGGAAAGTCCTGCAGTACCGCTCACGATGGGCACCGAAACGGGAGTGTGCCGCGGACACGACGAATTGCGACCGCTACTCGAACAAGTCGCCGCACGCAAGCCGCCGTTGCGCACCTATTATCGGACCGGCTTTCTGACCGATGGCAAGCGAACAATGATCTTCGAGTACCCGCGTGCCACACCCGACGGCGAGCAGATGGATTTCGTCGAGGTCATGGAGATCGCTGATGGACTCATCCAGCGCCACTGCGTCTACTGGGGTTGGCGTGGCGTCAAGGTCATCCAAGACGACGCCTATCACAAGTAATGTGTCAGCTCGCGAGCCCGAGATGCTCGCGCAGGGTGTGTCCGCTGTATTCCGTGCGAAACGCGCCGCGCTCCTGCAATAGCGGCACCACGTGATCGACGAAGTCGTCTAAGCCATGCGGGGTCACGTGTGGCACCAAAATGAATCCATCGCAAGCGTCGGCCTGCACGTAGCGGTCGATCTCGCCGGCGATGTGAGCAGCGGTGCCAACGAACTGCTCCCGGCTGGTGACGGCGATGACCAGCTCGCGGATTGACAAGTTCTCGGCTTCGGCGCGTTCACGGAACCTGCGGGCCACCGCGATCGGATCGCCGTGGCGGACGCGGCCCTGGGTGATGCTGGTATCGCCGGTGGGGTCGACGTCGGGAAGCGGCCCGTCGGGGTCGTAGTCGGAAAGGTCACGGCCCCATATCTGCTCGAGCATCGCGATCGCCGTCGCTCCGCTGACTTGTTGATGACGAATGTGCACCGCCTTTTCGGCGGCCTCGGTGGCGGTGTCGCCAAGAACGAACGTCGCGGCCGGAAAGACCTTGAGCTGATCGGGATCTCGACCATACGAGGCGGCGCGGCCTTTGACGTCGGCGTAGTAGCGCTGTCCGTCCTCTAGCGAGCCGTGCAAGGTGAACAACGCGTCGGCGTGACGGGCACCGAATGACCGGCCGTCGTCAGAGTCGCCGGCCTGCAACAGCACCGGATGTCCCTGTGGCCCGGCCGGCAGCGTCGCCACGCCCCGCACGTCGAACTGAGGGCCGTGATGCTCGACGGTCCCGACGCGGCTGGGATCGATATAGGTTTCGGTGTCGACGTCGGCCACGATGGCGTCGGGTGCCCAGCTGTCCCAGAATTCGCGGGCCACGGCGAGGAACTCCTCGGCACGAAGATAACGATCGGCGTGATCGAGAAAGCCGCCGCGCCGGAAGTTTTCGCCGGTGAACGCATCCGATGAGGTGACAATGTTCCAGCCTGCGCGCCCATCGGACAGGTGGTCGAGCGTGGCGAATTGCCTTGCAACTTCGAAGGGTTCGTTGAACGTGGTGTTGATGGTTCCGGTCAGGCCCAGCCGGTCGGTGACGGCGGCCAGGGCCGCAAGCACAGTGAAGGTGTCCGGCCGGCCCACCACGTCCAGGTCGTGGATCCGGCCCCGATGCTCACGCAGCCGCAGCCCCTCGGCCAGGAAGAAGAAGTCAAACAGCCCGCGTTCGGCGGTGCGGGCCAAATGGACGAACGAGTCGAACTCGATCTGGCTGCCCGCCGCAGGATCGGTCCACACCGTGGTGTTGTTGACGCCCGGGAAGTGGGCGGCCAGGTGAATCGGCTTGCGGCTCACGACGTTAACCCCCAACGCTCTGCGATCAGCTGGTGGGAGCGCAGCCGGTCTTGATGGCAGTGCGTGACCGACGTGACCACCAGTTCGTCGGCACCGGTTAGTCGTTGCAATGCAGAGAGCCGCTCTGCGACCTCATCCGGATTGCCGACGAATTGCGTTTCCAGCCTGTCCTTTACGACGGGTAGCTGTTCGTCGGTGAGCGGGCGGCAATCCTCGGGAGCCGGGTAAGGCATGGCGCCAACACCGGTCCGAATGGAATACACCCACTGCCCGTAACCGGTGGCGAGATGCTTTGCGGTTGCGCTGTCGTCCGCAACGACAATGTCGGCAGAGACCACGACGTAGGGCTGCTGCAGCGTGGCGGACGGGACGAACGAATCGCGGTATGCGTCAATGGCTTCCAGCGCTGTCGCCGGAGTGATGTGATAGCTCGCCACGAACGGCAACCCGCGCGCCCCGGCCAGCCTTGCGCTTTGACCCCTGGTGCTGCCGAAAATCCACGGTGTGAGCCCAGATCGCTCCCCCGGCACCGCGTGCACGTCGAAACCCTCGACCTCGTAGGTTCCGTCCAGCATCGCGATGATGTCGCTGAGTTGCTCGCCGAAGTCCGGCGATACGGCCTCCGGCTGCTGCAAGATACCCATCGTCGCCTGCACCCGCTCTTTATCGAGCAGGTTGCGCAGATCGAACGGCAGCGGAATCACCACACCGTCGACTTCGCGCCACTGCCGCGGCGGGCGGTTTTTGGCCGATGGGTGTTTCGGCTTGAACCCGGTGTCGCGTCGCTGCCCCCGACCGAGACCCAAGTCGATGCGGCCCGGATAGAACGCCTCGAGCATGCCGAAGCTTTCCACCACCGCGGCGGCCGTGGTGTGGCTCAGCTGGACCGCCGCCGCGCCTACCCGAATCGTGTTGGTAGCGGCCGCGATCTGGCCGATCAACACTACCGGTGCCGAGCTGGCGACCCCGACGAAGTGGTGTTCGGCGATCCAGAATCGGCGATATCCCCATTGCTCGGCGCGCTGCGCGAGGTCGATGGTGTTGCGCAGGGCCGTCGCTGCGTCGGTGCCGGCGCTGATCGGCGCTAGATCCAAAATCGAGAGCGGGACCGTCACAAGCGCACCGCCTGGTAGCGGTTGTGTGCGATCGGCAGCCCGAGCCGTTGGCGCAATGTTTCGTCGCCGTAGCTGGTGCGAAACCGCCCGGCGCGCTGCAGCAATGGCACCACCTCGTCGACGATCACTGGAAGATCCGTGGCGTTGACAGCCGGGCGTAGCCGCGCCCCGTCGATGCCCAGCCGCTGCCAATCAAGTAGCAGCTCGACCAAATCCGCTGCGCTGCCATCGAAGATGAGTGCGTCAGACCCGAAATCCGAGTCACCACCAAATGTCACCACCACGTCGGCGAAGATTTTCAGCCGGGCACCACCGGCCGCGTGCACCTCGCCGATGATGGCGCGCACCGAGGCATCGTCGGTTGGCGTAGTGAAGACGAGATCGCTGCTGACGGCAGCGAATTCGTAGATACGCGGTGCGTGCGCCAGCGTTGCCACGACCGGCTGCCCCTGAGGCGGGCGCGGGGTGATCGAGGGGCCCTTGACCGAGAAGTATTTTCCGGCGAAGTCGATGTAATGCAGTTTGTTCCGGTCGATGTAGCGCCCCGTCGCCACGTCGCGGATCACCGCGTCGTCCTCCCAGCTGTCCCACAACCGCCGCACTACCTCGACGGCGTCAGCAGCCTCGTCAAACAGGTCGTCGGGAGCCTGCGATCCGTTGCGCCGACCGAACAATGCGGCCTCATGCGCGGTTGCGCTCACCCGGGGCTGCCAGCCCGCCCGCCCGTGGGAGATGTAGTCCAGTGTGGCGATGGCCTTGGACACGTGAAATGGCTCGGTGTGGGTGACGGTGGCCACCGGCACCAGCCCGATGTGCCGGGTGACAGGGGCAATGCGTGCCGCGACCAGGACTGCGTCGGCGCGACCCGCAAGCCGCCGCGGCGAGATTTCCTCGCGGCGTCCGGGTTGCGGCGTCAGGGTGTCGTCGATGGTCAGGAAATCCAGCAAGCCGCGCTCGGCGGTCGCGGCCAGGCCCGCCCAATATCGGCCGCTGAGCACCGATTCCGTCGCGGGGTCGGCGCGCAGTGTGGTTCGCCACGCGCGCCGGTGCCAACCGTAGCCATCGAGCGCGACACCCAGATGTAGCTGATCGGTCATGGCAGATCCTTGTCAAAAGCGATCGGACGAAAAGGTCCCCAGGAGACCACCGGCGGGTCTATCTCGGTGTAACCGGTGGTCCGATACAGCGCCTCTGCTTCCGGTTGGCGGTCGCCGGTGATCAGGTACACGCGCCTATAGCCTCTCCTGGCCACGGTGGCCTCGAGTTCGGCCAGCAGTGCCTTGGCATAGCCGCGGCGACGATATTCGCTGTCCGTCCAAATCCGTTTGAATTCCGCGGTGTCGGCGTCGTACCGCAGGAACGCGCCGCCGGTTACCGGGACCTCGTCGAGCAGCCCGATCAACAAGCCACCATCCGGTGGCGCGAGGTCGTCAGGTGGAACAGGCAACCAGCTGAGGTGGGCCTGCGGGGTGCCGCCGTAACGCTGGGCGTACTCGACGGCCAGCTCAGCCAACAGCGGCTGCGCCAATAAGTCGTCTGGCCCCACCACCAAGAAGCGCAGCTGGGCCGCCGCGGGTGACCGGTGGGATATCACGTCAATGTCCAACGTCTTGTTATCGGCCGCATTCCGAGCCTGCTAGGTCAATGTCGCGCTGACGTACCGGCCCGCGACCGGCGCCCCGGCGAGATCCTGGCGGCGCAAGCCCGGCAACCCGGTCGCGGTGAAGAGTTCCACGAGGTCAGCCACGAAGGTTTTCCAGCCGAGCCCCGCCATGGCCTCGGCGGCGTCGTGCTGCTCGTCGGCATAAGTGAGCTCGGTCATATTGCCCTCGAAACCGTATCGCCGCCAGCGCTCGGCCAAGGCGTGCTCCTGGCTGACGAACGGCCGACTCGGGCTCGGCAGATAATCGGCGGCCATCCGGCTGCCGGCGGCGCTCAACGCGGTGACGTACGTCAGCAAGCGGTCCTGCGTGACGGACGTGAGAAAACCGATGAACAGCCCCTCGGCGATCCACGCTGTCGGTTTGGTGGAGTCGAAGCCGAGTCGACGCAGCGCGTCCGGCCAATCGCGGCGGAGATCGATGCCCACCGCGCGCCGATCGGCGGTCGGGGTGGCGGCCAGGCTACGCAGCGTCTGGCTTTTGAACTCAATGACTTCCGGCTGATCGATTTCGTAAACGGATGTCCCCGCCGGCCACCACAATCGATATGGCCGAGCGTCCAGCCCCGACGCCAGGATCACCGCTTGCCGAATACCGTCCCGGCAGGCTTCGGTGAGGAAGTCGTCGAAGAATCGGGTGCGGACCGCGAAAAGGTCAGTGAGCAAAGCGAATCCGTTGTCGTCGCCAAGATCACTGATCGCGCGCTCGCCGGTGGCGATCTCGGTGAAGAAGTCGATGCCCACCGCGCGGACCAATGGCTCGGCGAACGGGTCGTTGATCAACCCGGCCCTGGTCGCCAGAGCCCTGGCCGTTGCTACCAGTGTTGCGGTAGTTCCAACGCTGGTGGCCGGACCCCAGGTGTCGTGGTTTGTGCGCGCCATGGTCATGCCCACCGGGCACTCAATT
This sequence comes from Mycobacterium sp., assembly GCA_036746615.1. Classification (GTDB taxonomy): domain Bacteria; phylum Actinomycetota; class Actinomycetes; order Mycobacteriales; family Mycobacteriaceae; genus Mycobacterium. The sequence continues at coordinate 4,216 of DAIODV010000081.1, read as the reverse complement.
GGACTGCAGCGCGCCAGCCGAGCAGCAGCAGCGCGGTGACCGTGGCGGCCACCACGATGAAACTGGCGGCCACCCCCGCGGAGGTGGCCTTGCGCAACAACATCCCGACCGCGACGGTGCACACCCACACCACCACCCCAGTGGGAAGCACATCCGTGGGGCGCCGCCATGCCCGGGCGACGAGCCAGCCCAGTGCGGTGCCGCTCAGAAACGGCCAGGCCGTCGTTGCGATGCCCGCGACGTTTAGCCCCTCGTCGTGACTGCGCCGCCCGACGGCACAGAACAGCAGCACACACGCGACATCGACGCCTAGCCACCCCAGAGCATGCCGGGCACGCACCATTCCGCGGACATTACCGGGGGCATGACGGCCGGTCTTACCATGGCCCGATGAGTAGCTTCAATCCGCACGACCCGCTCAGCCTGGACGCGTCGCTTTCCGACGACGAGATCGCGGTTCGCGACACCGTGCGACAGTTCTGCGCCGAGAATGTCATCCCCCACATCGGGGAGTGGTTCGAAATCGGTGACCTTCCGGTCCGCGAACTTGCCAAGCACTTCGGCCAACTTGGTTTGCTCGGCATGCATTTGCAGGGCTACGGCTGCGGCGGGGCCTCGGCCGTGCACTACGGCCTGGCGTGCACCGAATTGGAAGCCGCCGACTCCGGAATTCGGTCGATGGTGTCGGTACAGGGTTCGCTGGCGATGTTCGCGATCTGGAAATTCGGCTCCGAAGAGCAGAAGCAAAAGTGGCTGCCCGGCATGGCCGCCGGCGAACTGCTCGGCTGCTTCGGGCTGACCGAACCCGACGCCGGATCCGACCCGGCGTCGATGACCACCCGTGCGCGACGCGACGGATCGGACTGGATCCTTACCGGCCGCAAGATGTGGATCACCAACGGTTCGGTCGCCGACGTTGCGATCGTCTGGGCGACAACCGACGACGGGATTCGCGGATTCATCGTGCCCACCGGTACGCCGGGATTTTCCGCTAACACCATCCACCACAAGCTCTCGCTGCGGGCGTCGGTCACCAGTGAGCTGGTGCTCGACGACGTGCGACTGCCCGACGAAGCCCTGCTGCCGGAGGTGACGGGCCTCAAAGGCCCGCTGTCATGCCTGTCGGAAGCGCGCTACGGCATTATCTGGGGCTCCATGGGCGCCGCGCGTTCAGCGTGGCAGGCCGCGCTGGACTACGCCACCCAACGCACCCAGTTCGACCGTCCGATCGCCGGATTCCAGTTGACTCAAGCCAAACTCGTCGACATGGCCGTCGAATTGCACAAGGGTCTGCTGCTTGCACTGCAGCTCGGGCGGCTCAAAGACAGCGTCGGCTTGCGCCCGGAGCAGGTGAGTTTCGGCAAACTCAACAACACGCGTGAAGCGATTGAAATTTGCCGAACCGCGCGAACGATCCTCGGCGGCAACGGGATATCGCTGGAATACCCCGTCATCCGGCACATGGTCAATCTGGAATCGGTGCTGACCTACGAGGGCACGCCTGAGATGCATCAGCTGATCCTGGGCCAGGCGATCACCGGGATGGACGCCTTCCGATGACACTGGAGTACACAGCTGAGCATCGCCAGTTCCAAGAACTGGTACACGATTTCGTGCAGCAGACCGTCGTCCCGGCCCACGAGCAATGGGAGAAGGCCGGCTGCGTGGACCGCTCGCTGTTTACCGAAGCGGGAAAGCTTGGACTGCTGGCATTTTCGGTGCCTGAGGAATTCGGCGGGGCGGGCGTGGACGACTTCCGGTACAACGCGATCGTCGTGGACGAACTCCAGCGGGCGGGCGCGGCGGCCGAGGCTGTCGCCTTGTCGCTGCAGAACGACATCGTGCTGCCTTACCTCACGGAATTGACCTCACCCGAACAAAAGCAACGCTGGTTACCGGGTGTGGTGACGGGCGAGACGATCATCGGGATCGCGATGACGGAGCCCGGCGCCGGCAGCGACCTGGCCGGAATCCGTACCACCGCGGTGCGTGACGGGGACCATTACATCGTCAACGGTGCGAAAACGTTTATCTCCAATGGGCAGATCGGGGACTTGTTCGTCATCGCCGTACGCACTGGGCCGGACAGGCACAAGGGGCTATCGCTGTTGGTCGTCGACCCGGGCATGCCGGGTTTTTCCCGCGGTCGCAACCTCGAAAAGATCGGCTTGCACGCGCAGGACACCAGCGAACTGAGCTTCACCGATATGCGGGTTCCTGTCGGCAACCTGCTCGGGGAGGAAGGCAGAGGTTTCTACCAACTGATGAATAACCTTCCCCAGGAGCGGCTTTCGCTAGCGGTGGGCGCGGTGGCTGCCGCCGAAGGGGTACTGGCCGAAACCCTCGACTACGTCAAGCAACGAAATGCCTTCGGCTCCCCGATCGCTAGCCTGCAGAACACCCAATTCGTGCTGGCCGAATTGGCGACCGAACTCGATATCGCGCGAACCTATCTCGATGACTGCATCGCCGAGCATCTCACCGGCGCGCTCACCGCGGCCCGCGCGGCGCGGCTGAAGTGGTGGACCACCGAACTGCAGGTCCGCACCGCCGACCGCTGCCTGCAGCTGCATGGCGGCTACGGCTATATGCGTGAGTACACGGTGTCGCGCGCATTCGTCGACGCGCGAATCCAAACGATCTACGGCGGAACCACCGAGATCATGAAGACGATCATCGCCAAGGATCTCGGCATCTAGCGGGTGGCGGCGGGGCTGACCAGGGTTTCCCGTCAGACTTGACACCTGTAAAGTTCGTCGACATGGACAACATCAGGGGTAAGACCATCGTCATCACCGGTGCCGCTCGTGGCATCGGGTACGCCACCGCGAAAGCGCTGCTGGCGCGGGGTGCACGGGTGGTCATCGGCGACCGTGACGTCGACGTACTCGAGAGCGCAGTCACCGGAGTCAGCAGCCTCGGTTCGGTGTCCGGCCATCCGCTGGACGTCACCGACCGTGAATCGTTCGCCGCCTTCCTCGACAAGGCCCGCGCCGACGGAGGCGGGCACATCGATGTGCTGATCAACAACGCGGGCGTCATGCCAGTGGGGCCGTTCCTCGAGCAGTCGACGCAGGCGATCCGCTCAGCGATCGAGGTCAACTTCTACGGGGTGCTCACTGGCTGTCAGCTGGTGCTGCCCGAAATGGTGAAGCGCCGCAGTGGGCACATCATCAATATCGCTTCGCTGGCCGGCATGGTGGCCGTGCCGGGCCAACTCGTCTATGCGGGAACAAAATTCGCGGTTGTTGGCCTGTCTACCGCGATGGCCGACGAATTCGCCCCGCATGGCGTCAAGGTCAGCGCCGTGCTGCCGACATTCACCAATACCGAACTGATCTCGGGCACATCGCCGTCGGCAGCGCAGAAGCCCGTGGAGCCAACCGATATCGCTGCCGCGATCGTCAAGGTGCTCGACAAGCCGAAGACCCAGGTGTCGGTGCCCGGCAATGGCCGGTTCATCGCCATTGTGGCGCAGCTGTTGTCAGACCGGGGCCGCCGTTGGCTGAACAAGAAGATGGGCAACGACACAGTGTTTCTCAACTTCGACACGACCGTGCGTCGGGCCTACGAAGACCGTGCGCAGCACGCGACCGGAGTTGTCGAGCACAAAGAATGATTGCCGCTTAGCCGGCGCTCGATGCGCTGAGCATTTTGATTGTTTGAGGCTCGTTGCCCTGGAACGGTGTTCCGTCCGGCCGCAGCAGATCGTGGAACCATACTTTGGGGACCGCCGCATACGGGTGATCCCACGAATCCCACGGTAAGTACGTCTGGGTCTTCCCAGCGACCAAGCCCCAGTTGATCGCACCGACGTTGTGCCGCTTGGCAATCGGCAGGATTCCTTCCACGGTGCTGCCCCTAGACCGGGCCAGGTACTCGGTACATAGGATCGGTCGCCCCAATGGCGACAGTTCAGCGATGCGCCCCTCGAAGCTTGCCGGCTCGTCGTAGCAGTGGAATGTGATCACATCGGAGTTGTCCAGCTGAATCTGACTGATAGGGCTGCGCTGCCCGGGATCTCCCCAATTCCCTTGCCATACACCGCTAGTCAGTGGTTGAGCCGGATCGACGGCCCGAGCCCACCGGAACACCTGGGGAAGTAGCTCCGCGACAAGCTGCAGCTTGTCTTTTCTCTCCACCTTCCGATATTCGCGCGCGGGATTGTCGGGTTCATTCCACAGGTCCCAAGCCAAGACCCGGTCGTCATTGCGGA
>DAIODV010000080.1:0-12013 GCA_036746615.1 Mycobacterium sp. | reverse complement strand
GCGGCGGGCACAGCCTGCACGTGGTCTGCGACCTCACCCTGGCCAGCCGCGAGCATGCCCGGTTCAAGCAGACCGACGCCGACGTCGGCAGCTTCGACGGCGGCTACGGCAGCGCGTACCTGGCCCGCCAGGTCGGCCAGAAGTTCGCCCGCGAGATCTTCTTCCTGGGCCGGCCCTACACCGCCGAGCAGATGCATCACATGGGCGCGGTCAACGCGGTCGTCGACCATGCGCAGCTGGAATCGGAGGCCATCGAGTGGGCGCGCGAGATCAACGCCAAATCGCCGCAGGCCCAACGGATGCTGAAGTATGCGTTCAACCTGCTCGACGACGGGCTGGTCGGTCAGCAGCTGTTCGCCGGTGAGGCTACCCGGCTGGCGTACATGACCGACGAAGCCGTCGAGGGCCGCGATGCCTTCCTGGAGAAGCGGCCGCCCGACTGGAGCCGGTTCCCGCGCTACTTCTAGTCGCTGGCGTGACACTCGGTGGAAATGGAGCCACATAGACTCCCCGGGTGAGCAGAAGTCCACTTAGACGACTCGCCGACCAGTTCGTGCTGGCCTCGATGCGACCGCCGATCGCGCCGCAGCTGGCGGCATACCGGCCGGCCGCCACAGCCATCGACCTCGAAGGCAAGCGCATCCTGCTGACCGGGGCGTCGTCAGGCATCGGCGAAAGCGCCGCCGAGGAGTTCGCAAAGCACGGCGCGACGGTGGTCGCTGTGGCCCGCCGCCAGGACCTGTTGGACGCGCTGGTGGACCGAATCAAGGACAGCGGCGGCACTGCGATCGCGATCTCCTGCGATCTGTCCGACATGGACGCCGTCGACGCGTTGGCCGCCGACGTCGAGCAGCGTCTTGGCGGGGTGGACATCCTGGTCAACAACGCCGGTCGCTCCATCCGCCGGCCGTTGGTCGAGTCGCTGGAACGCTGGCACGACGTCGAGCGCACGATGGTGCTCAACTACTACTCGCCGCTGCGCCTGATCCGCGCGATCGCGCCCGGGATGCTGGAGCGCGGCGACGGGCACATCATCAACGTCGCGACGTGGGGCGTGTTCAGCGAAGCCTCGCCGCTGTTCTCGGTGTACAACGCGTCGAAGGCGGCACTGTCCGCGGTCAGCCGGGTCATCGAAACCGAATGGGGCGCAAAGGGTGTGCACTCGACCACGCTGTATTACCCGCTGGTGGCCACCCCGATGATCGCGCCCACCAAGCAATACGAAGGGCTGCCGGCGTTGACATCACAAGAGGCCGCCGGCTGGATGGTCACCGCCGCCCGCACTCGGCCCGTCCGGATCGCGCCGCGGATGTCGTTTGTCGCACGGACGCTGGACACCCTGGGTCCCGGCGTGGCCACCACCCTGATCAGACGGCAGCGACTCCAGCCCAACGCGTGATAGACACGAGGGCATGGAGATCCTCGCCAGCCGGATGCTGTTCCGGCCGGCGGACTATGAGCGGTCGCTGAGGTTTTATCGCGACGAGCTCGGGCTCGCGATCGCCCGCGACTACGGCGCGGGCACCGTGTTCTACGCCGGCCAGTCACTGATCGAGCTGGCGAGCCACGGCGCGCCGGAGCACCCCGCCGGCCCGTTCCCCGGGGCGCTGTGGCTGCAGGTGCGAGACGTCGCCGCGACGCAGGCCGAGCTGGAAAGCAGGGGCGTGCCGATCGCCCGCGAGGCCCGGCAAGAACCGTGGGGCCTACACGAAATGCATGTGGTCGATCCCGACGGCGTACTACTGATCTTCGTCCAGATTCCACCCGACCATCCGCTGCGCCGCGACACTCGGGGTGAACGCCCCAAGGCCGCAGGTTAACCGCAGGCGAACATCTGACGACGAGTGCAAAATACCTTGGATTCCAAGCCCCGATCTTTCGACAACCGCGGCCTCATACCCTCAGAATTAGCGCCGTGAACCTTCAGTTGTTCCTTCTGATCATCGTCGTGATCACCGCCCTCGCTTTCGATTTCACCAACGGCTTCCACGACACCGCCAACGCCATGGCCACCTCCATCGCCAGCGGCGCGCTCCAGCCGAAGGCCGCGGTGAGCTTGTCGGCGGTGCTGAACCTGATAGGTGCGTTCCTGTCCACTGCCGTGGCCGCGACGATCGCGAAGGACTTGATCAACGGTCATCTGGTGACGTTGGAAGTGGTGTTCGGCGGGCTGGTCGGCGGGATCGTCTGGAACCTGCTGACCTGGCTATTGGGTATCCCGTCGAGTTCCTCGCATGCCCTGATCGGCGGCATCGTGGGCGCCATGATCGCCCATGTCGGCGGACACGGAGTGATCTGGACCGGTGTGGCGTCACGCGTGCTGATCCCGGCCTTGGTTTCGGTGGTGTTGGCCGGGGTGGTCGGTGCGGTCGGCACCTTCCTGGTCTTCCGCATCAACCGCGGCGTCCCGGCGCAGCGCAGCGAGGCAGCTTTCCGCCGCGGGCAGGTCTTCTCGGCGTCGCTGGTCTCGCTGGCGCACGGCACTAGCGACGGGCAGAAGACGATGGGCGTGATCTTCCTGGCGCTGATCTCCTACGGCGCCGTCAGCAGGTCCGCCGCGTTGCCGCCGTTCTGGGTCATTGTGGCGTGCGCATGCGCGATGGGACTGGGGACCTACACGGGCGGCTGGCGGATCATTCGCACCATGGGCAAGGGACTCGTCGAGATCAGTTCGCCGCAGGGTATGTCCGCCGAATCGTCTTCGGCGGTAATCATTCTGCTGTCCGCTCACTTCGGGTACGCGCTGTCCACCACTCAGGTGGTGACTGGATCCGTGCTCGGCAGCGGGGTTGGTAAACCCGGCGCAGAGGTGCGCTGGGGTGTTGCCGGCCGGATGGCGACCGCCTGGCTGATCACGCTGCCGTCGGCAGGTCTGGTCGGTGCGATCACCTACGGGATCGTCCACGAGGTCGGTGGCTTCCCCGGCGCGATCATCGGCGTCTCTCTGCTGGTGGCGACGGCCTCAGCGATCTACCTGCGGTCGCGCAGGACGAAGGTGGACCACACGAATGTCAACGCCGAATGGAAGGGCGACTTGACCGCCGGGCTGGACGAGGTCGACGAGCCGATCACCGTCGGCGCGGGAGTACCAGGCGGAAACGGTGAGGTTAACGCCGCGGGACGCCACGCCGCCGAGCCAAAGAAAGCAGGCATGCCATGAACCACTGGTTCAACTACGAGGCTTCATTGAAGATCCTGATCTTCGGTTTGCTTCTGGGTAGCGGACTGCCTGCCTTGTTCGCTCTCGCGGTGAGGGCAGGCGCCGCGGGCGACGGTCTCGCGGCCACCAGCAGCGAGGCCGTGTGGCCCAAAAACCCGGCGCTGACCGCGCTCAGCTGGGCGTTGTACGCGGTGGCCCTGATCGCGGTGGCGATCGGCGTCTTGTTCATCGCCCGGGATTTCATCGGGGCGCATACCGGCTGGTACATCCTCGGCGCCAAACCCACGTAGCATCGAAAGTTCATTTGCTGAGTTGCTTGAGTAGGCCCATGTCGGGGGAAGTCGAGGCAGCGTGAACCGATTCCTCACCTCGATCGTCGCCTGGCTGCGAGCGGGGTATCCCGAGGGCATCCCGCCCACGGACTACTTTCCGGTGCTCGCCCTGCTGTCGCGTCGGCTAAGCAGCGACGAGGTCAAAACGGTGGCGCACGAACTGATGCAACGAAGCGGGTTCGATGACATCGACATCGGTGTGCTGATCACCCAGATCACCGACGAGCTGCCGTCGCCGGAAGACATCGAGCGAGTGCGGACACGCTTGGCCGCCAAGGGCTGGCCGTTGGACGATTCCCGCAACGGCGAGGAGGCCGGATAGCCGTCCTGCGCGCTTTCGCCGTGGCGCAGGGCTCCTCGGCGCGTCCGCTGATGGCAGCCCTGGAGCAGGTTCTTCACGGCCGTGCCTCCGCACTGCTGCCGGTGCCTGCCGCCGGCGATCGCCGATCCACGTTGGACGCGCTGCGGGTCGGCGAAGCCATCGACGGCGACATCGCCCTGGTGGTCACGACGTCGGGAACCACCGGTGCGCCCAAGGGCGCGCTGCTGACCGCCGCCGCGCTGACCGCCAGCGCCACAGCCACCCACGACCGGCTGGGCGGGCCGGGCCGATGGCTGTTGGCGTTGCCGCCGTACCACATCGCCGGTGTCCAGGTGCTGGTACGCAGCCTGCTGGCCGATACCGTTCCGGTCGAATTGGACGTCTCGACCGGCTTCGATATCACCGAATTACCCTCTGCGATAGAGCAACTCGGCTCTGGCCGCCGTTACACGGCGATGGTGGCCACCCAGTTGGCCAAGGCGCTGACCGATCCGGCGGCAGCGGAGGCGCTGGCCACCCTGGACACGGTGCTGATTGGCGGCGGCCCGGCCCCTCGGCCGGTCCTGGACGCTGCCGCAAGCGCAGGCATCACCGTGGTCCGCACCTACGGGATGAGCGAGACCGCCGGCGGGTGCGTCTACGACGGTGTTCCGCTCGACGGGGTGCGGGTGCGGATCGACGCCGAAGGCCGGATCGTGATCGGCGGCCCCACGCTGGCCAACGGCTATCGCAACCCACCTGATCCCGACCCATTCGCCGAGCCGGGCTGGTTTCGCACCGATGATATTGGCGCAGTTGATGATTCGGGCGTACTCAGCGTTTTGGGCCGCGCCGACGAGGCGATCAGCACCGGCGGGCTGACCGTGCTGCCGGGGCCTGTGGAGGCTGCGCTGCGCACCCACCCCGCAGTGGCCGACTGCGCGGTGTTCGGGCTGGACGACGAGCGATTGGGTCAACGGGTGGTCGCTGCCATCGTGGTGGCCGACGGCGCTGCCCCGCCTTCGCTCGACACGCTACGGACACATGTCATCCAGAGCCTGGACCGCACTGCCGCGCCGCGCGAGATGCATATCGTCGATGCGCTGCCGATGCGCGGGATCGGCAAGGTTGATCGGCAGGAACTGGCACGCCGGGTGACATAATGCGTCAATGCACCGCCACATCATCGTCAGCGGTGACGATGCGCTGGCCACGACGGTCATTGAGGAGCTGAAGAACGCCGGCGTAACCGTCGCCAGGCTGGCCAACATCGAGCAGTCCGAGGCCGGGGTCGCGCGCGAGCTCACCCTCGCCGAGGTCAATCACGCGCTTGCCGTCGTCTGCGTGGGCGACGACGACGCGATAAATCTCGAAATCGCGCTGTTGGCAAGGAAAGCCAACCCGAATGCGCGTGTTGTGGCGCGGCTATCCAACGATGTGCTGCGCAACGCCGTGGCCGACGACAACGGCCCCGGTGCGATCCTCAACGTCGCCGAACTCACGGCGCCGTCGATAGTCGAGGCCTGCCTGGAGCAGGGAACTCACCAATTCGAAGCCGCCGGAATCCGATTCGTCGTCGCCGGCCGCGAGGCCTACCGTGACGCGACGCTGCGTGAGCATTTCGGCGATTTGGCGCCGGTGGCGGTGATTCACGGCGATAACTCGCCCACCCCTGGCGAGATCGAAGTCTGCCCCGGCCGGGATCAGTGGGTGCATGCCGGTGACTTGACGATCATGGTCGGTACCGCCGACGAAGTGGCCGCCCAGGGCATCCGAATTCCACGCACCACCCGGACCCGGTCCCAGCGGCCATGGCCGCGGCGGGTCGTCGACGCCGTCTGGGCACTGGTCAACGACTTCAACCCATTGTTCTATCCGGTCGTGGCCGGTGGGCTGGTGCTGCTGACCTGCTGCACGGTGCTGTTGCGGTTCAGCTACGAGGCACCGCCGCGGATGGGCTGGACGGACGCGTTCTACTTCAGCGTCGAGACCATGACCACGACCGGCTACGGCGACTTCAGCTTCGTGCACCAACCGACCTGGCTGCGGGTGTTCGCGGCCGTGATGATGTTCAGCGGAGTGACGACCAGCGCGTTGCTGGTCGCGTTCGTCGCCGACGTGTTGCTGTCGCGCCGCTTCGTGCTTGGGGCGGCACGGCCCCGAATACGGCATCTGCGCAACCACATTGTCGTCGTCGGGTTAAGTGCGATCGGCATGCGCGTGGTCACCGAACTGACCTCGGCCGGATACGACGTGGCGGTGATCGAGCAAAACGAGGAAAACCGCTTCTTACCGGCGGTACGCAAACTCGACGTGCCGGTGATCTTCGGCGACGCCACTTTGCGTCAAACCCTGCAATCGGCACGGGTGGATCGTGCCCGCGCAGTGGCGGTGCTGACCCGCGACGACATGATCAACATCGAAACCGGCATCGTGCTGACCGAAATGTTGGGAACTGAAATACGGCCCGGGCTCAACTGGACCGATGTTCCGTTGGTGCTGCGGGTCTTTGACCGCACGCTGGGTTTCGCGGTGGCGCAGCGGTTCGGCTTTGAAAACGTGCGCTCCACCGTCGAACTGGCCGCACCGTGGTTCATCGGCGCGGCAGTCGGCCTGCAGGTGCTGGGCACGTTCTCGGTGGGGCAACGCTCATTCGTGGTCGGCGCAATGCAGGTGGCGCCGGGCAGCGAACTCGACGGCCTGCGCATGTTCGAGCTGTCCACCCAGACCCGGGTCATCGCCATCAGCCGGCCCAACTCACTGATCAAGCTGCACCCACGCCGCGATGCCCGACTGCACGCCGACGACACCGTCTACCTCATCGGGCCCTACCGGGAATTGCTCGCCACGCTGCGCAAGGGGCGGCCACCGCAACAACCCGCGGCCGACGAGCCTGCCCATTCGTGAGGACCGCTCGCCGGGAGGCGATCGCCGCTGCGATCGGGGTTGTCCTTGTCGCGGCCGCGTTCGTCGTGCCCCGCATGCACTGGGGCATCGTGTCGTATCTGCGCATTCCGGACCGTTTCAGCTGGCATACCGGTGCTGCTCCCATTTTCGGGTGGCTTGATGCGCACGTCGGCTGGGGCACCGGACCGGCGATTGCACTCGGGTTGGCCGCAGTGGTGTGGGGACCCATTGTGGCGCAGCGACTTTCATGGCGGGCGTTACCGCTGGTGGCGTGGGCAGCGTCGTGCGGGTGGGCGTTCGCGCTGGCGATGATCGACGGCTGGCAACGGGGCTTCGCCGGCCGGTTGACCGACAAGGACGAGTACCTGCCGCAGGTGTCGGGCATCACCGACATCCCGAAGACGTTGCGTACGTTCGCCAGTCGGATCCCGGATTTCCAGCCGCATTCGTGGATCACCCATGTCTCGGGTCACCCGCCGGGTGCACTGCTGACATTCGTCTGGCTGGATCGCATCGGGCTTGGTGGCGGTGGATGGGCCAGCTTGCTGTGCTTGCTGGTCGGGTCGAGCGCCGCGGCCGCAATCGTGATCACGCTGCGGACGCTGGCCGACGAGGCCACCGCCCGCCGTGCCGCGCCGTTCGTCGCCGTTGCGCCCACGGCGATCTGGATCGCGGTCTCCGCCGACGGGTACTTCGCCGGGGTGGCCGCCTGGGGCATCACACTGCTGGCGGTGGCGGTGCGCAGCATGATTCGATTTCCGGGATTGGTCGCGGCCGCGGCGGGATTGCTGCTCGGCTGGGCGGTATTCCTCAGCTACGGCCTGGCGTTGATGGCGTTACCGGCATTGGCGGTGCTGGTGTGCGCGACCAGCTGGCGCTCGGCGCTGCGGGCACTGGGCCCGGCGATTCTGGCCGCAGCGGCGGTGGCGGCGGCGTTCGCCGCTTCGGGCTTCTGGTGGTTTGACGGCTATACCCTTGTGCAGCAGCGCTATTGGCAGGGCATTGCGCACGACCGGCCATTTCAATATTGGAGCTGGGCCAACCTGGCCTCGGTGGTGTGCGCGATCGGCGTAGGCAGTGTCGCTGGACTCGGCCGGGTCTTCGACCTGAGCGCGATCCGCCGACGCTCGGGCCTGCACCTGCTGATGCTGGCGATGCTGATCGCGATTGTCTGCGCCGACGTGAGCATGCTGAGCAAGGCCGAGACCGAACGGATTTGGCTGCCCTTCACCGTCTGGCTGACGGCGGCGCCCGCGCTGTTACCGCCGTGCTCCGCGCGGGTATGGCTGGCCATTAACGTCGGTGGGGCACTGTTGCTGAATAGTCTGATCTTCACGCATTGGTAGAAGGAGGTCGGCAGATGACGATCGGCCAGCGGTTCGAGGCTTCGCGGCTCGGCGAAGCGGTGATCAGCTGCGTGGTCGTGGTGGTGCTGATCACCGGCGTGGTGTGGAGCCTGCCCGATGCTGACATCAAGCGCCGGCTCACGCACGTACTTCAGCCGGTCGCCTCGGCGGCCGGGCTCGAGCAGAGCTGGCGGATGTATGCCCCAGAACCATTGCAGCGCTTGGAGTTTCTCGAGGTTCGAGTGACCATGGCAAACGGCGTCCAGCGGGTGTGGACGAATCCCCGCGGCGACCGGGTGCTGGGCGCGTTCACGTGGTACCACTGGCAGAAGGTCAAAGAGAACGTGGTGCACGACCCCGCGAGTCGAGCTGGAGTGGCGCATTGGGTCGCTCATCGACTGACCGGACGCTCCGAGCGCGCGGTACGGATACAAATGATTTTGCGCACCGAGTCGCTGCCGGCGCCGGGGACCAACGTCTCCCCCGTCCCTGGGCAGGAAATCCTTTACGACGAGAACCTGACAGGCGGGCGATGACCGAGCCGAAACTCCGTCAGCCGCCCCGGGTTACGGAAGTGTGGCGGAGCTTTTGGTTTCAGCCGCAACCGGCCTACACCCTCGGCTTGGTCAGGATGGCGTTCGGGATGCTGGCGATCGGCTGGACCATATCTCTGCTACCCGACCTACCTTCGCTCTTCGGTCCGCACGGTATCGTCTCGCGGCAGCCCGGCGGCGCCTTCTACTGGGGCGTTTTCGCGATCTGGAATAGTGACCGTGCGCTGCTGATTGGATGGGTTGTGCTGCTGGTGTCATCGATCGTGCTGATGATCGGCTGGCACAGCCGACTTGCCGCGGTAGCGGTATTCGTGCTCATCATCTCGTTCCAACATCGCGACCCGTTGGTGTGGAACTCCGGCGACGTTGTCGTACGCATCGAGGCTCTGGTCCTTGCGCTCTCGCCGTGCGGCGCGGCGCTGTCGCTCGACCAGAGGCGCGGCAGCGGAACGTTCTGGTCAGCGCAGGAGCGCTCGCGGTGGCCTGTGCGGTTGCTACAGGTGCAGTTATCGCTGATCTATTTCGCGTCGGCGCTGGCGAAGATCAACGGCAACGCGTGGCCGCACGGCACCGCCGTCTCCTATGCGCTGCGATTACAAGACTTGGTGCTACTGTCCACGCCGCACTGGTTCACCAACAACACGCTGCTCATGAACACCGCCAGCTGGGGCATTATCGCCCTTGAACTTGCACTCGCAATCTTAGTGTGGAACCGGCGATTACGACCGTGGGTCATGGCCGGACAGCGCGTTCTTTGCCTCCGGGCGATTCATGGTCACGATCGCCGTCGGATTTTTCACGTTGGCCATGTTCGTGCTCTACCTCGCGTTCGTCCCTCCAGAAACGCTTCCGCGCAACCTCGCGGCTTCCGAGGAAGACACCTAGGCATGGAAGACGACGAGACCCCGTCGGGGCCAGCGGCTTTGGCGCGTCGGCTCGGCACTGGCGATGCAGTCGTGATCGGCCTCGGATCGATGATGGGCGCGGGCGTATTTGCGGCGTTTGGCCCTGCCGCGCGTGCCGCCGGCTCCGGGCTACTGATCGGGTTGGTGCTCGCCGCCGCGATTGCCTACTGCAACGCCACCGCCTCGGCTCAACTGGCGGCGGTCTATCCGACGTCCGGGGGCACGTACATCTATGGGCGGGAACGGCTTGGCCACTGGTGGGGCTTTGTCGCCGGATGGGGGTTTCTCGTCGGGAAGACGGCGTCGTGCGCGGCGATGGCGCTGACCGTCGCCTCCTACGGGCTGCCCGGCGGTCCGTGGTGGGCCCAGCGCATCGTCGCTGTCGCCGCGGTGATCGCGCTTACCGCGCTGAACTACCGCGGCGTGACCAAGACCGTGACTCTGGCCCGAATCCTGGTGGCTTGCACGCTTATTGCGCTTGCTGTTGTGGTCATCGGCATCGCGATCGGCGGCGTGCACACGTCAAATCTCAGCGGCGCGGGAGCGTGGTCACCGCTGTCGGCATACGGGATTTTGCAATCGGCGGGACTGCTGTTCTTCGCGTTCGCCGGCTACGCGCGGATCGCGACGATGGGCGAAGAGGTCCGCGAACCCGCTCGCGCCATACCCAAGGCGATCGTCGGCGCGCTTGGGATTGCGGTGGTGGTCTATCTGATCGTCGGGGTTGCCGCGCTACTGGCTGCGGGACCCGCACGGCTGGCACGGTCTGCTGCGCCGCTGGCCGATGCGCTACGCGCAGCCGGGGTCGCACCGCTGGTACCGGTAGTCGCCGTCGGCGGAGTCTTGGCCAGCCTGGGTGCGCTGCTGGCGCTGATCGCGGGCATCGGACGCACCACGCTGGCGATGGCCCGTCATCGGGATCTGCCCAACTGGCTGGCCGCCGTGCACCCGCGCTACCAGGTGCCGTACCACGCCGAGATCGCGCTGGGTGTGATCGTGTGCATCCTGGCGGCCACCGTCGATCTGCGTGGCGTGATTGGCTTTTCGTCGTTCGGGGTGCTGATCTACTACGCGATCGCCAATGCGTCGGCCTACACCCAACCTGGTGCGGAGAGGCGGTGGCCGCGTGCGCTGAACGTGTGCGGAGTCGTCGGGTGTCTGCTACTGGTCGCCACGCTGCCGTGGCAGTCCGCGTTCGTCGGGGTCGGCGTGTTTGCCGTCGGGTTGGCCGGACGCGCGATCGTCCGTCGATAGCTCACAGACCCGCGCCAATGGCCCGTTGGGCGAACCGACTTTCAGGCCGACAGGCGTCCCGCATCGCGGCGATGTCGTCGACGACGTCGAAATCGCCTAGCTCTCCGAGAAGAGTCACGTGAATCCCATTGCGATGCAGAGCCTTTAGCGTCAGCGCGCCAGTGTCCGGCCGAGACATCGGGACATCGCGCAAACACTCCGCGAACGCCGGCGTGTCCACGCCGAGAGCCCACCACCCGCCGTCGCGGGCCAAACCGAGAACGGCTGGCGCCTCAGCCAGCCGTCGCGCGCAGTCAGCCAACAGCTCGGCGGTCACCTGCGGGGTGTCCATCCCGATTTGCAACACCGGATGCCCGCCGACCGCAGCTGCGTCGGCGTGCGCGTTGGCCAACCGATGGGCAAAGTCGTTGCCGCGCTGAGGGATCACGGTGAACGCCTCGAGTCGGCCGCGGATTTCGGCGGTGTCGACAGCCGCGTCGAGCTCGCCGGTGAGCGCAACCACCCGAGTGGCCACCGGCGTGTCCGCCACCGCGTCGAGCGTGTCCAGAAGTGCGGCCGCGGCGAGCTCGGCGGCGACATGATCGCCGACGGCTTTCGCCAACCGGGTTTTCGCCACGCCGGGGACGGGGGCTTTGGCCACCACCAGCAGCGTCACCGGTAGGACACTCACGAAATCACCTTCCAGAAGTCGAGGATCGCAGTCGCGCTGCCGCGCAGCGAACCGCTCACCTTCGATTTGCCGCCGATGCGTGGCCCGTATGCGACGTCGTGCTCGACCACCCGCCAGCCTGCCGCGGCCGCGCGCACTAACAACTCCAGCGGATATCCCGATCGGCGGTCCTCGATGCCCAGGCTTAGCAGCGCATCTCGGCGGAAGACCCGCATCGGTGCGATGTCGTGCACCGGCAGGCCATGGCGAGTGCGCAACCGCCAGCTCATCATCACCGTGCCCAGCCGCGCCACCCAAGGCCAGCGCAGTCCGGGCACCGGCCTCCGGCGTCCGATCGCTAGGTCGGCGCCACGGTCTAGCTCGGCGACGAGTCGGGGCAGATCGGCGGGATCCAACGACCCGTCGGCGTCGATCACCGCCACGATCGGCGTCGATGCCGCCACCACCCCGGCGTGCACGGCCGAGCCGTAACCGGGCTCCCGTTCGGCGACCACGTCGGCGCCGTGGCGCCGGGCCACCTCGGCCGTGTCATCGGTGCTGTTGTTGTCGACCACCAACGCGTGATAACCGGTGGGAATCGCCGC